>NZ_JAKSYF010000197.1:0-93701 GCF_022829745.1 Methylobacterium sp. E-016 | reverse complement strand
CGTCGCTACGCCCCGAGCTATCCTCATGGCAGGAGCCGCTCTACGCGTTCATGGCGCGCAACGCTGTGCGGTCGCCCGACTACTACCGGATCCCGCCACCCCGCGTCGTCGAGCTGGGGACGCAGGTGGAGATGTAGGCGCCGAGGTAATCACGCGTTCCTCTACCCTGCAGCGACTTCGCCCGAGGCTGCTGGCCACATTGGTGTTACGGATCAGGCGGCCCAGCCAATCGCTGAGCCTCCTGCAGCGCGCTGATAACGTCGCCGACTTGTGCCAGCGGGATCCGGATGCCCTTCGCGGTCTCGGTTAGACCGCCCCGGCCGTTGGCGACGGCTATACGGAGATCCAGGCCGACGTCGCCGCGCTTCTCGCGCAGGACGACCCGGATGCTCTCCCGCGCCGACTTCCGCACCTCACCGATGAGCCGGTCATGCATGACTGCCTCCGGCGTCTCGGGTCTGTTCGAGACAATGATCGGCGAGCGCGCGGCAGGCTACCGGATCGGCCAGCGCCGATCTCAGAGCGTCTCGCTGCTCAGGCGATAGATTGGCCAAAGCGATCCCATCGATTGCCGTATCGAGATGATCGACCGCGGCTGCCTCGCCCCGTCCGACGGCGCGGACGAAGGTGATGCCCTTGCTGCGGACAACCCCCTGGGCACCCGCGATGGTGAAGCCCTGCACGTGTAGCAATTAGCGCACGCCCCGCAGCAGCTCCACGTCCTCGGGGCGATAGTAGCGCCGACCGTTCCTGCGGATGGGATGGATCTGTGGAAACTGGACTCCCCAGAACCGGATCACGTGCTGCTGGACGTCCAACTCATCGGCGACGGCAGCGATTCCTTTGATAGTCATGCGGCCTCCTGTTGCCGGCGGGCGAGCGCCGTGGCGGCTGCGTCGAGGTCCGCGTACTGGCCAACAACGACACCGGTCGGATCGTAGGCGAAAGCGCTACGGCCCCCCGATCTCACGACTGTCCCTATCAACCGCCCCTGATGGAAGAGTTCGAGCCTCATGAACGCATCGCTCCTTCGATAGCTAATATCTATCATATCAACTGTCCTGATAGATCCTAGCATGTGATACTTGTGGGCCTCGGCATGCCGGTGGGTCCGAAGTTCTGAAGGGTGGGCACGGAAGCCCTATTCACCGCGGCGCGGATCGAGCTCGGCTGCCTCGATGGCCGCGTTCAGGGCCTTCACCAGCATGTTCGCCTGACGAAGGCTGAGGTCGATCGTGTCGGTGGCCCGCTTCAGGCTGCCCGAGCCATCCCTCAAACGAAGGTGAACCACGGGCTGGAAATCGGCGACGACGGCTGACACTGTCATTCGCCGGCTCCTGATCCCATCCACTCCAGCTTTGAAGCCGCAGGACGTTCGGACGGTCATGACACTTCTTTCCGATTGGCCGAAGCCGCTACATGGTCCACCACAACCATCGCAGCGGCTCGCTCACCCGGGGTTGCACCGCTCCTCATCAGGTCGGTGCGTTTCCTAAAGCGGTTGGGATCGAGACCGGGGATGCTCATGCGAGACTTCCGGTTCGATGCCCCCTGGATCCCACGTGTGCCGTTACAGCGCGCGAGAGGCGTCGGCGGGCCCGATCGAGGTGATAGGCAGCGGCAGCAGGATCACCACGTGCAACGCCATAGCCGTCCGCTCTCCGGTCCCACGATGCTAGAGCTTCCCAGCACCAGGGGACCAAGCGGCTTCGCCACCACATCACCGGCAGCATCACCGCAACGGCGAGACACCAGCCCATCAAGTGCCTGCCTTGATTGGCATTTCGGCCGACATGCGCTCATCAATCTTGCGCAGACGGTCCCAGATCTCGCCGAAGGCAAAGGCTGCGATCCGCCGTTCGCGTTCGGACATTGCCAAACCGGTCCCCGTCAGAACGCGGACGTCCGCGTTCTGCTCCGAGAGGCGATCCCACCACTGCATGGCGAGGTCGGCCATGAGGCAAGCTTCATCGACCTGTCCTTCGATGTCGGAATTGATCTGGTAGAACTCTTCGAGCCGTTCCGCCCTTTCGCGCAGGCGGTCCATCTCAATGCGGCCGGGCGAGGTCATACGCGGCCTCCGACGGTGCGCTGAGCCAACCGATCCAGCCGAGCGACGTCTGAGGCGATCTGGGCGAGCATCGCCGCCCTGAGCGCCCTCAGCGCCTCGCGATCGGAATTCACCGATCCTTCATTCGATGTGGTAGATGGTTGAACAGTCATCTTGATCCTCAGCGGGTTCGTGATGATCAGGCTGAGGGGCCCCTGCCAGGGCTGCCTCGGCCGTTTCGTTTCCGGGATGCGCCCGGCTCGCCTCTCCCTCCCACCTCTGCGGAGGAGGGTAGATCTCAATTCAGGATGCGAGTTCGGCATGCGCCGCGCACCGTCAGCGTTCA
Organism: Methylobacterium sp. E-016; assembly: GCF_022829745.1. NCBI lineage: Bacteria > Pseudomonadati > Pseudomonadota > Alphaproteobacteria > Hyphomicrobiales > Methylobacteriaceae > Methylobacterium > Methylobacterium sp. E-016. The sequence continues at coordinate 91,305 of NZ_JAKSYF010000197.1, read as the reverse complement.
GGCGCTGCCCGCACCAGACTGGTTAACTAAACAGTGTCCGCCCTCAGGTACCGTGAAACAGACTTTTGGGGTCTGACGGTCCGGCCTCAGGTACCGTAAGCGGTTTTTTGGCGATCCATTGTCCGGCCACAGGTACCGTCTGGTCCGGCTACAGGTACCGTTGGTACCCCAGGCCGGACCGTGAAATTGCTTCCAGGCGTCCAGCGAGTGAAGGTTTTGGTCTGCATTTCGCCGGTTACGTCGCAGGGGTATTCGGTGAGGCGCCACTCGGTCGCTCGCCGATTCTTATGCGTGAACGTCCCGCGGATCGTGACAGTGATGAAGCCTCGCTCCTGAAGCTGAGCGAGAAACTCGGCCGCAGTCGACTTCCCGACCTGCAATTCGTCGGCGATCTCACGCACCGATAGTGGAATCGCTCCGTAGTTCGTTCCTGGTCCGACATAGCGTCGGAGCAGCATCAGATAGGTGGCACGAGCTCCAGCATTGAGCGACTGCCACGCGGGCGTGTCGTAGAACCAATGGTAGATCCGAGAGTGTCGCCCTGCTTTGCTGGTGTTGCCTTTGCTATCCCGCTTCATGCGGCGCCCCCTTCGCTGAGGAGGAGCCGCCAGAGATGTGCGCGGATGGCGCCTTCGTAGGATACGATCTCAGCCCTTATGAGCCGCTCGGCCACGCCCTTCTTCCTAAGCCCATCCTCGAGCCGCCGGAGCTGCTCCCGTAGGTGACCTTCCGCGTGGTTCGCCGGCAACGTCAGCATGTACGCTGCCGTCTTCCGAATCTGGGGCAGCCGCCGAGCAAACCGGAAGGGGATGATGGACGCGCTCATGATCCACCCCAATCGCTGTCGGCCGCGTGGCGCGCGAGCGTTGCCGTTGCTCCTTCGAAGAACGAAGTCGTGCGAACCTGATCAAGAATGCACGGCCGAGTGAGCGGGGCGTCGGTCTGGAAATCGTGCTCACAAGCTATGGCTGCTTCCAGCGCCTCCACCGCTTGGGGATAAGTCTCCGGCAAAAGCTCGCCGGTACCGTCGTCGATCACCTCGAACAGCTTCCGGATGTGCGGAGGTAGCTCCCCATCCAGCGCAGCCGCGTGGCCACACAGCTCCGAGATGGGACGGAGCCGGCCAAAGAAGTCGACGGTCGGCTCCGGAAGATACTCACGCTGCCCGGTTTCAGAGTTGCGCCAGCCGATCCAGCGTTGCTGCTCGTTCACCCGGTGCCAACCAACGAACGCAACCGCGGCGGTGTGAAAGGCTTCGCGAAGATCGGCGCTCATGCGGCGTTCTCCTGGCGCTCGATCCAAGCCATGATAGTGGACCGGCGAGCGCAGAGGGTCCCACCGAGCTTGAAGGTCGGCAGTCCCAGCTTGTCGGCCGCATGGTAGACGCGGCGCCGGTTGGCCTCCGCAGTCGAGCCGAACATGAATGCCGCGATGGCATCTGCGCCGGTCATCAGATCCTCGGCAAGCGGCAAGCCGCTCCCGCTCGCCCCGAGGTGGGGCGTTGCAGTGGTGGTCATTCCAATCTCCGTTCTTCAGTTTTTCAAAAGCACCGAGATCTTATTCAACGTTCGATGCGTAAAAGTCTTGCTTACTTCTTGGTCCGGAGGTTCGCCGTCAGGCTCAACGAGTTCTGAAGCACTTGTGAATCTACACGATGTCCAGACGTCACCGCCACCAACTGGATCATTTTCACCCATATAGATCCTGGCAAATAGATCCGGCCCCGACAGGGTTATGCGAACAACTTCATTTGATGCAGTCCCTGACTTAGAACCTTCAACACGATCGGAGATAACTGCTCTTAAAGCCGACGAAAATTTACTTCCTCGCCGAAAAGCCTCTGACAAGCTATCTCCGGAGCGAACGTAATCCCACTCGTCAGCATCGGTGGGAGCAGCGCTGTCTTCCCACAGTGGCATCTCGCAGAAGATGCGCACCAGATCAGCGCTCTGTTTTGCTCCGCCTGGAGCGTTAACGCCGATCAACAGGTTCGCCGCATCTCCAACACCCATCCTGGCGCCACCGCGCCCACGGCCTCCTTTCGTGATTAAGCCATCTTCTCGCAAATACCTCGCGATCCACAGCACCTGATTTTCATCGAGGCCCTGTGCGGCTGCAATGACTTTCACCAATTCGCTAAGCGTTGCCATCGCGTCCGTTCGTCTTTTATGAGCCACGCTCAAATTCGTTGCAACCGATTTTTTGAGCCGGACTCCGTTTTCCTGCTATGGTCCTCATTCCACGTTAACGGAGTGGGGAAATGGCGACCATCAGGAAGAGGACGCTACCGAGCGGTAAGACCGCTTGGCTGGCGAGCTACAACGACAGCGGTGGCGAGCGGCGGTTCAAGCAGTTCCAGACGCGGAAGGAGGCCGACGCCTTCATGGTCCGAGTCCGGGGCGAGGTGGCCGCCGGAAGCCACGTGCCGGAGCGCGCGGCGAGCACGGTCGACCAGGCCTACGCGCTGCTCATCACGGCCCTCGAAAGCGACCAGGCAGCCCGAGCGACGGTCCACAACTACCGGGTCTACTATCGCAACCACGTCGCCCCGTTCCTGGGCACGCGGCTGCTGCCAAAGCTGCACCCGGCCGACGTCGGTGATTGGCTGGAGAAGCTGAAGGCCGAAGGCCGAACGGACGACACATGCCGGCGGGCGCGGATCGTCCTCGGCGCCATCTACGATGAGGCCATCCGGCGCCGGCTCGCCTATATGAACCCGGTCCGGTCGCTGCGCAGCCGCCGGAAGACGCGGCGGGCGGAGATCCGCCGAGCCGAGGACACCGTGCGCATCCCCGAGCGCGAGGTCGTGCGGGCTCTGCTAGCGACCGCGGCCGACGTCGATGTGCTGTTACTCATCGCGCGGGAGCGCACCGCTTCCGGCCTGCGCACGATCCAGGTTCGGCGCACCGACGCGGCTCATCCGATCCATGCTCTGCGCGCCTTCCGTGCCGAGCATCCTGAGGCCCTAATCGACAGCTTCCACGCAGCGCCATGGCTCCGGCCCTTCCTCGCGACGATGGCGCTGGCCGGCCTGCGGATCGGAGAGGCGAGGGGGCTCGACTGGCGCCGAGTGCGACCCGAGGACCTTCAGGTGCGTGAGGCGGTCGACCGGTACAACGTCCTCGATGCGGTCAAGACGGTGGCGGCCCTGCGCAGCGTTCCGGTGGGTCCGCAGCTCGCCGCGATCCTCGCGAACTGGAAGGCTAAGTCCGGCCGCGCTGGCGGGCTGGTCTACCCGTCGGAGAAGGGCACGCCGATCGGCTATCCGAACATCGTCAATCGCCAGCTCATGCCGTTGCAGGTCGCCCTTGGCATCGTGGCCGCCGACGGCTCGCCGCGTTGGACGGCTCACAGCTTCCGGCACTTCGCTGTGAGCCTATGGATCGATGAGGGGGCCGCGATCAAGCAAGTGTCCGAATGGGCAGGGCACGAGAGCCCCGAGTTCACGCAGCGGGTCTACGGCCACCTGTTCGATGCCGGCCGGACGGACCGCCGGGCGATCACCGCGGGCGAGCTTTCCGTGCTCGGCGCTGCTGAGCCTGCAACACGAGCGCAACACGGCAACGACAACGCTTCCAAAACCCAATCCTCCGCAATAGCTTAGTCCTACGCTTCGGCCGCCTTCTAAGCGGCAGGTCGTTGGTTCGAGCCCAACCGGGGTCGCCACCGTTCCGTGCGGCCGCAGATGGCGCGAGACGCTGTCGGCATCGGCACCCGATCATCGTCCGGTTCTTCGATTCGGCATCGCGTCTGCCCCGCACCGCATCGTCGACCAGGGCATCTCCGATACCCCCTTCGGACGATCGGGACCGTTGCAAGGGTTCCGCGTGAGGAAGCCCCGCGGGACTTCGCGCTCAATCGCAGAATCGACAATCATCAAAAATTAAGACAAGTCCGCCGCGATTGCGTTACTTGGGTCTCGTCAACTCAGTTCCGACTTGGAGACACCAATGATCCCTTATCGCGTGAGCGTGCTGGCACCCAACGCCGACGACGACCGAAGCCATAAGGTGATGGTGTTCGGCACCTATGCCGACACCGATGGCGAGGCCTTGCGGACCGTGTCGGGCGCGATGCCGGACGGGTGGCGGGTGGATCGCATTGCCGGTCTTCTGTCTCGGGCCGAGGTCGAACAGCTGCGCCTCGCTCACGGCGAGGTCCGCGAAGTCTCGTCCTTCACCATCGATGGCTTGCTGACGCCCGAGGATGCGCTCTATGCCAGCCAAGAGCGTTCGCGGCCCGAAGCGCGGTGAGTGCCCGGTGAGCCGGATGGCGGGCTCATCGCGGGGCGAACACGGTGATGTTGCTGTTGAGCTGATACGTTCCGGTCGGCGGCGTGTTCACGAAGCGCAGGTAGATCGGGCTCTCGCCGAGGATCGCGCCGAAGGACGGCGTGACCGGCATCGGAAAGCACTTGGCGAGGGCCGCGTCGGCCGCCTCCTGATAGTGCCGCTGCGCCTCGGCATCGCCCTTGAGCTGGCGCGCGATGATGCGCGGCGTGCCGCGGATCGCCCCCGTCTTGTCGAGGCCGAAGCGGTAGGCGAGGAGCGAGCCGTCCGTGCCCGCCGGCACCGTCCAGCACGTCGCGAGGGCGGACCGCATGTCCGCCCAGTTGTTGGCTCGCGCTCGCGCTTCGGGTTCCGCCCCGGCCGGCCCGGCGATGCGGCAGAGCACCGCCGCGGCGGCGGAGAGACGGGCGGGGACCTTTCGCATCGGCGAGCGCTCCTGTGGGAAAGGCGCCCCTTCGCGCCATCCGCGTCAACGTGCCGAAGGCCGCTCGGGCTTCACGTCCGTCGCGTTCCGCGCGCCTCACCGCTTTCCCCCTCGGATCAGCCGGAGACCGCCCATGCCCGGCGGCAGGTCGGGCGGACCTGCCCGGTCGAGGTCCGGAAAGTGGGCCTGGCACCTTGGCACGTACTGGTTGCCCCTTCGCGCGCCCGGTCGTTCCCGCCAGGGGCAATCGAGGGCGATGCGCTCCAGCACGTCCGCCAGCGGGGTCTCCGGGCCGAACTTCGCCGCAAGGCGCGCGAGGCGGTAGCTCCCGCTCCGGTGCGGGCACAGGGTGCAGGCCACCCGGATGACGATGAAGGGGTAGGCCGCGAGGCATGGGACCTCTGGCCATCTCGGTGGCACCGCATCGACTCACTGGTTCAACCCACGGTGAGAACGAACAAGGAACGAGGCATGCCACCATTGGTTCGGTCAAGCTCGATCCCGACATGCCTCCGGGATCTGTCCCGGGCTTGGCCGCAGGGCGGGGCGGCGACCGGGTGGCGAACTGGTCCGGCGGATGCTTAGAGACCCGCCCGCCACCGCAGGGATGCCGATGCACTGGCCCGCCGCCTACGCCGACTTCAACGTCTTCCGTCGCCGCCGGAGGCCCGAGCTGCGCTGCGCCGTCCGGCAGGATCGTCCGGTCCCGCGCTTCATCGACGGCGCGATCTGGGAGTTCAGCGGCACGGTGGTGGGCGAGCGGCCGCCGGCCGGCTTCCAGTCGCTGGAGGCCCATGAGGCGATGCTTTCGGCCGGCTACTACCTGTTCCGGTCGCCCGGCGCGCGGAACTGATGGCGGCCCTTCACACCGCGTCCACCTCCTCGAGATCGAGCGTGAGGGTGGCCCGCATGACGACCTTGCCGTTCTGATCCCGGACGATGGCGAGGTAGTCCTGTCGGTCCGAGACGGCGTCGAGCAGCTGGGCCACCCGCCGCATCACCTGAACCAGCCGCGCCTGCGCGGCCGCGATGTCGGGGAGGTCGAAGCCCTGGGTGTCGCGGACGAAGTTCGTTCCGTCGTGAAGGTCGATGTAGAACAGCGGCATCGCGCGCACCTGCCGTCGGCAAGCCCGCTCCGTACTACGCAGGGGGCGGCGTCCGGTACGGATACGTGGTCGCAGGTCGCACCCGGACCGTGGCGTCGTCGGCCGCGGTGAAACCTCCGCAGGATGCTTCGCATCGCGTGCACGGGAGCCGCTTGGCTGATAGGGTGCGCGCCATGGATGATGCACGCCTCGAAGAGGCTCGCGCCCGGCTCCTCACGAACTCGTCGCTGCCCGACCTGGTGGCCGCCCTGCGGGACACCGCCCGTACGATCGCCGGCGCCGACGGCATCTCGGTGGTGCTGCGGGACGGCGAGTTCTGCCACTACGTCGCCGAGGACGCGATCCGACCGCTGTGGAAGGGGCGCCGCTTCCGGCTGCAGGACTGCATCTCCGGCTGGGTCATGCTGAACAAGCGCCCGGCCGTCGTTCCCTACATTGAAGGCGATCGTCGCCTGCCCGTCGAAGCGTATCTGGCGACGGCGATGTGCAGCCTGGTGATGATCCCGATCGGCGTGCCGGAGCCCGTGGCGGCGCTCGGCGCCTACTGGAGCGCCTGGGTCGAGCCCGACGACGCCACGGTCTCGCGCCTGCAATCGCTCGCCGACATGGCGACGGCAGCGCTCGCGCGCATGCGCCCGGTGGCAGGCGGCGCCCTCCTGGAGCCAGCACTCAGCGCCTGAGCAGGCCCACCCGCATCGGCGTCCCGACGCGTCGCGCAGGATCGAAGCCATGGGCTGCCGGGACGATCCCCGAAGAACGCCCGCGCTGTGCCGGAACGTCGCACCCCGACCCTGGGTTAGCAAACGCGTGGTTCACGCCGAAACCAGGGAGAAACGCCATGAAGATCCTCACGCTGGCTCTCGCCGGCACGCTGATGCTCGGGTCCGCCGCCATTGCGGCGGAGGGCGGCTCGGGCACTACCAAGTCCGGGACCATGAACAGCACCGGCCCGAACGACGCCGGTGCCGGGTCGTCCCCGGGGGCGGCCGGAAGCGGCCCGACAACGGGCGACAAGAGCCGCTCCGGAACGTCCAACAGCACCGGGGCCAACGATGCCGGGGCCGGCTCGACGCCCGGCGCATCCGGGAAGGGCACCGCCGCACCGACCCGCTGAGTCGCGGCCGACCTGAATCGGGTGCCGGGCTCCAGCCCCGGCATCCGCCTGCGATGAGACGCGCCGCCGGTGCGGACTCGACGAACGGTCGAACCTTCGCCCCCCCCGCGCGCGATCGCGAAAGCCCGATCCGCCCCCGGAAGACCGGCCGGCGCGGTGGGCGCCGGGGAACGCACCGCAGCAGCCGACGTTCTAGCCGGGAAGCGCGGCTGTTCGCGCCCGGGTTCTCTCAGAATGTCTACGCCCAACCCCGGTCCGAGGAGCCCGTCGTCGGAGGACGGCTCGGTCGTCTGGATCCTGATGCTGGGATCGGCGCTGATCGCCCTCGTGGCGGCGCAGACCCGGAAAGGCACGCCGGCGGTCCAGCCCGCGGCCGAGCGGGTGGTCGAGCGGCGTCCGCCGCAGCGGGTGGCGCCGAGCGGGCAGGCGGGAGCGCGCTCGCATTCCGGCCGGGCGGCCCAGCGCATCGCCGAGACCCAGCCCGAGCGCGGCCGCGCCGCGACCAACCCGACCGAGATCACCGCCGCCGGCTGGAAGGACGTCGCCGTGCGCACCTTCCTCGAGTTCAACAAGGACCGGGTCCTGTCGGTGGCGGCGGGCGTCACCTTCTACACCCTGCTCTCTCTGTTTCCGGCGGTTGCGGCGCTCGTGTCCTGCTACGGCCTGTTCGCCGACGTGAACGTGATCAACGATCACCTCGCCAGCCTCCAGGGCGTGCTGCCGTCCGGGGCGATCGAGATCATCGGCGACCAGGTCAAGCGCATCGCCGCCAAGGGCGGCGGCACCCTCGGGCTGACGTTCTTCACCAGCCTGGTGCTGTCGCTGTGGAGCGCCAACGCCGCGATGAAGGCGATGTTCGACGCGCTCAACGTCGTCTACGAGGAGGAGGAGAAGCGCAGCTTCGTCATGCTGAACCTGCGCTCGCTCACCTTCACCGTCGGCGCCCTGGTGTTCACGATCTTCGCACTCGCCTCGATCGTGGTGCTGCCGGTGGTGTTCAACTTCATCGGCATCAGCGCCGGCGCCTGGTACGTCGCGGCCCTGCGCTGGCCGGCCCTGGTCCTCGTGCTGCTCGGTGGCCTGTCGCTGCTCTACCGCTACGGCCCAAGCCGCGAGCGGGCGCGTTGGCGCTGGGTCGGCGTCGGCAGCGTGGTCGCCGGCCTGCTCTGGCTCGTCGCCTCGCTGCTGTTCTCCTGGTACGTGGCGAGCTTCGGCAACTACAACGAGACCTACGGGTCGCTCGGCGCGGTGATCGGCTTCATGACCTGGATCTGGATCTCCTCGACGATCGTGCTGCTCGGCGGCGAGATCAATGCCGAGATCGAGCATCAGACCGGGCAGGACACCACGACGGGCGCGGCGCTCCCGCTCGGCGAGCGCGAGGCGCGCATGGCGGACACCGTCGGCGCGGCGGCGTGACGGGCTCGCAGCGTCAGCCCTCCGGCCCCATATCGGGCGGATCATGCATGCGGAGGACGCGATGAGCGGATCGGACACGATGTCGGCGCCGGAGACCCGGACCGAGGCCGAGTGGCGGGCGGTGCTCTCGCCCGAGCAGTATCGGGTGCTGCGCGAGCATGGCACCGAGCGCGCCGGAACGAGCTGCCTGCTGGCCGAGAAGCGTCCCGGCACCTTCACCTGCGCCGGCTGCGGCACGCCACTCTTTGTCAACGAGACCAAGTTCGAGTCCGGCACCGGCTGGCCGAGCTTCTTCGAGCCGCTGCCCGGCGCGGTGGAGACCCAGGTCGACCGCAGCCACTGGATGGTACGCACCGAGGCGCATTGCGCGCGCTGCAAGGGGCATCTCGGCCACGTCTTCGACGACGGCCCGGCGCCGACCGGCCTTCGATACTGCATGAACGGAGCATCCCTGGCGTTCACGCCGAAGGAGCCCGGGCCGGACTCGGTTTGAGGCAGGATAGTAAACGCTATCCAAGGTCCTGCGCCGCCGCGGTCTTGATTTCGGCGGCTTTTTGCTTAGTCCCTGAGTGATTGATGGGCAGCGAAGGCCCTGTCCGAAGCGGACGTGACGCGTGCGCCGCCAGGATCGACCCGCGGGACGGCCTCGCGCTCTGCGTGTGGCGCGGCCTTTCCAGCGGTCTTCGTCGCACGGAGCAGAACGGGCCGAACGGCCGGCGGTCACCGACCGCCGGAGCGTCCTTGAGCGGAGGTTGAGTATGAGCGTCGTCCGGCGGTTTCTCGTGGCACCGGCCCTGGTGCGTCTGATCCGCAAGGAGCGCGGCGGCGCCCGTATCACCGAAGGCTACTTCGCGCCGCAGGGCGGGCGGACCTCGTTCGTCCGGGTCGACGGGCAGCAATGCCATCTCGTCCTGATCACCAAGGATGCGGAGGGCGCCTCCGCCGAGGAGCGCACGGACGTGCCCCGCGCGCACGGCGACGCGCTGCTCGACGTCTGCTCCGGCAAGGCCGCCTACGACCGTACGGCGGTGTCGCTCGGGACGAAGGAGGCGGTGATCGACCGCTACGTCAGCCCGGGCAGCCTGGATCTCGTCAGCGTCACCTTCGACGAGGCCGGCGAGGCGTCGGCCTTCACCGCGCCGACCTGGTTCGGTCGCGACGTGACCGAGGATGCCGCCTATGACCGCCAGGCGCTGGCGCTCCAGGGCATTCCCTCCACCGGCGAGATCGGCCTGAGCAACGCCGCCCTCGATGCCGTCCTCGACCTGATCGAGCCGCGCTTCGGCTTCGGCCGCTACGGTGCCAACACGCGCTCGGGCGAGAAGCCCGCCGAGAAGGACGGCGTCGTCGACGCGCTGCGCCGGATCGCGGGCACCGGTGCGCCGGCCGCCGCTCCAGTGGCCGCCGCCGTCGCCGCGGCTCCCGTCGTCGAGGCGCCGCCGCCCGCGCCGGAACCGGCCGCAGCCGAGCCGACGCCGGAGCCTGCAGCCGTCCACGCACCGGAGCCGGAAGCCGCCGAGACGCCGCCTCAGGATGCGCGGATCGACGACGTGATCGAGAGCCTGTCCCAGGCCCTCGGCGCCGCGATCCAGCAGCCGCAGGAGCCCGCCTCCGACGATCCGGCCTCGACCTTCGAACGGTGGACCGTCCGCCCCCGGCGCACGCAGCAGACCTGAGCGTCTGCCGCTTCGGACCCCGACGTCACCGACCTTGGAGGACCGCCGTTGCCCCCGCAGCGGCGGTCCTTCGCGTTCGGCGGGCGACCTCAGTTGCGGATGATCACGCTGGCGCCGCCGTGGCTGCGGGCGAGGCCGAACAGCCGGCTGGCATGGCCGGGCGCGAGGCGGATGCAGCCGTGGCTGGCGCGCCGTCCGAGATGGCCCACCGCGTAGGTGCCGTGGATCGCGTAGCCGCCCCGGAAGAACATTGCGTGCGGCATCGGCGAGCCGTGATACTTGTGCGAGCGCCACATCGGTGCCATCAGCCCGACCCGGAAGTTGCCGTTCGGGGTGACGTAGCCGTTCCGTGCGGTCGAGACCGGCCAATCGTGCGAGAGCGCCCCGTCGACGTAGACGCGCATGCGTTGGCGCGACTGGTCGATCTGGGCGACGATGCCGGCGCTCGCGGGAACGACGAGGGCCAGGCTCAGGAGACCGCTCGCGGCGGTGAGGACGGCACGGACGAGGGGCACGACGAAGCTCCGGTGCTCGGAAAGGTCGGCCGACGGACGCGGACGTCCGGCGTCGACTTCGACGCGACCGCGATGACTTCAGTGCCCACTGTACTCTGCCGCGAAAAGACCGTTTTTCCTGTAGGAACAGGTTTTTGTCACACCTTCGGCGTGTCGAAATACTCAGCCGCCGTTGAGGCCCGAAGCCAACTTCGCTAGCCTCCGGCCAAATGGGAGGGTGCACGGCAAGCGTGCACGGGCGAGATCATGGCGCAGGCGATGCACGGTTCGACGAACGTAGCGGTGACCGAGAAGGCGATACGCCCGGATCCCTGGTACAAGGTGCTCTACATCCAGGTGCTGATCGCGATCGCGCTCGGCATCCTGCTCGGCTACCTCAGCCCCGATTGGGGCAAGTCGATGAAGTGGCTCGGCGACGGCTTCATCGCCCTGATCAAGATGATGATCGCGCCGATCATCTTCTGCACCATCGTGCACGGCATCGCCTCGATCGGCGACCTGAAGAAGGTCGGCCGCGTCGGCCTCAAGGCGCTGATCTATTTCGAAGTCGTCTCGAGCTTCGCGCTGCTGATCGGCATCATCGTCGGCGAGGTGGTCCGGCCGGGCGCAGGCTTCGGCGCCGACCTGTCCAAGCTCGATGCCAAGGCGGTCGAGGGCTACGCCAGCAAGGCGGCCGCCGACTCCACCGTCGCGCACATCCTCGGCCTGATCCCGAAGAGCTTCTTCGACGCGATGGCGACCGGCGACCTGCTCCAGGTGCTGCTGATCTCGATCCTCACCGGCTGCGTGCTGACCGGGATGGGCGCCAAGGGCGAGGCGATCACCCACGGCATCGACGCGGCCGGCCAGGTGTTCTTCCGCATCATCGGCCTGATCGTGAAGCTCGCTCCCATCGGCGCGTTCGGCGCGATGGCCTTCACGGTGGGCCAGTACGGCATCGGCAAGGTCATCGACCTCGCTTGGCTGGTCGGCACCTTCTACACCACCTCGCTGCTGTTCATCTTCGTGGTGCTCGGCGGGATCGCGGCCTTCTGCGGCTTCTCGATCTTCAAGTTCCTCGCCTACATCAAGGACGAGCTCCTGATCGTCCTCGGCACCTCCTCGTCGGAGACGGTGCTGCCGCACATGATGACCAAGATGAAGCGTCTCGGCGCCTCGGATTCGGTCGTCGGCCTCGTGATCCCGACGGGCTACTCGTTCAATCTCGACGGCACCAACATCTACATGACGCTCACGACGCTGTTCCTGGCGCAGGCGGTGGGCGCGGACCTCACCTTCGGGCAGTACGCGACGATCTTCCTCGTCGCGATGCTGACCTCGAAGGGCGCCTCGGGCGTCACCGGCGCGGGCTTCATCACCCTGGCGGCGACGCTGGCCGCGATCCCGGGCACCCCGGTCCCGGTGGCGGCGATGACGCTGGTGCTCGGCGTCGACAAGTTCATGTCCGAGTGCCGCGCGCTGACCAACCTGATCGGCAACGGCGTCGCGACCGTGGTCGTCTCCCGCTGGGAGGGCGAGCTCGACAAGGCCAAGCTCAACCAGGTGATGGCGCACCCCGTCTCGATCGGCACGCACATCTCCGACGAGACGCCCGAGCCGATGACGGTCGAGAGCGGTCCGCGCGCGCCGAAGGTCGCCGCCGCGGAGTGAGCGCATCGCATACCGGGGCGGCCCACCGCCTCGGCATCGATCTCGGAGGCACCAAGACCGCCGGCATCGTCCTCGATGCCGGCGGTCGCGTTCTGGCCGAGGCCCGCCTTCCGACACCCCGGAACGATTACGCCGGCACGGTGCGAACGATCGCGGACCTCGTCGCCAGGCTGGAGGCGGAGGCGGGCGGCACCAGCACGGTCGGCGTCGGGATGCCGGGCGCGATCTCGCCGGCCACCGGCCTCGTGAAGAACGCGAACTCGCACTGGCTCAACGGGCAACGGTTCGGTGCCGATCTCGAGACCGCGCTCGGACGGTCCGTCCGCATCGAGAACGATGCGAACTGCCTCGCCGTGTCCGAGGCGGTCGACGGCGCAGGCGCCGGGTCGAGCCTGGTCTGGGCGGTGATCCTCGGGACCGGCGTCGGATCGGGCATCGCCTGGGATCGGCGCCCGCTCGCCGGCCGCGGCCGCATCGCCGGGGAATGGGGCCACAACCCGCTGCCGCGGCCCGGCGACGACGAGCGGCCCGGCCCGGCCTGCTATTGCGGACGTCGCGGCTGCATCGAAACCTGGGTGTCGGGGCCGGGCCTCGCGGCCGACCACGCCCGCCGCACCGGGATCGCAGTCTCGGGCGAGGCCGTGGTCGGGGCGATGCGCGAGGGCGACGTCGTCGCGACAGCGACCTTCGCCGCCTATCTCGACCGGCTCGGCCGCAGCGTCGCTCACGTGGTCAACATCCTCGATCCCGATGTCGTCGTGATCGGCGGCGGGCTCTCGCTGGTCCCGGAACTGATCGCCGGCCTGCCGGCGGCGACCGCACCGCACGTCTTCTCGGACCGCTTCGACACGCCGATCCGCGAGAGCCTACATGGCGACGCCTCGGGCGTGCGCGGTGCGGCCTGGCTGTGGAACGCCGGATAGCCCGGCGCTTGCCCGGCACGCGCGAAAAGGCACTTGTCACCAGCCGCGATCGGACATAAAGATATCTTTATGTCTAACGATCGCGCCAGCCCGACGGCACCGGTCTCCTTCCCCGACGCGCTGGGCGTGTTGCGGGCGGCGGCGGAGGAGACGCGCCTGCGTATTTTGGCGCTGCTGTCCGAGGGCGAGCTCTCGGTCTCCGACCTTACCGACATCCTCGGCCAGTCCCAGCCGCGGATCTCGCGCCATCTCAAGCTCCTGGTCGAAGCCGGGCTGATCGAGCGCCACCGCGAGGGGGCATGGGCGTTCTTCCGGCTCGCGGAGACTCGCGCCGGCCTGGTCGACCCGCTGATCGCCGGCCTGTCGCGCGACGGCGCGCCGTTGTCCGAGGATCGCGCCCGCCTCGACGCGGTCCGCAGCCAGCGGGCAGAAACCGCAAAGACCTTTTTCGCGCGGTTGGCACCGAAATGGGACGAGCTGCGCTCGCTCCACGTGCCCGAGGCCACCGTCGAGGCGGCGGTGCTCGCGGCCTTGGGCAATCGTCCGGTCCGCAGCCTGATCGATCTCGGGACCGGCACCGGGCGGATGCTCGGGTTGCTGGCGCCGCTCGCCGGGCGGGCGACCGGGCTCGATTCGAGCCACGCCATGCTCTCGGTCGCGCGCGCCAACCTGGAACGGATGGGGTTGGCGCGGGTCGACCTGCGCCAGGGCGACATCCACGCCCCGCCCTTCGCCCGCGGCAGCTTCGACCTCGTGGTGGTGCATCAGGTGCTGCATTACCTCGACGAGCCGGCGCGGGCGCTGCGCGAGGCCGCCCGCCTCGTCGCACCGGGCGGCCGCCTGCTGGTGGTCGACTTCGCCCCGCACGACCTCGAGTTCCTGCGCGAGTCGCAGGCCCACCGCCGTCTCGGCTTCGCCGCCGATCAGGTCTCGGGCTGGCTGTCCGAGGCCGGGCTCGACACCGTGGTGACCCGCGACCTCGCGCCGACCGAGCAGGCCCAGCTCACCGTCACCCTCTGGCTCGCGGCGGACGGCCGTGTCGCCCCCGAAGCCAGCCAGCCCGAACGCGCCGTCGCCTGAGGCGGCCGACGCCCTTCCACGATCGTCTGAACCGAACGACATTGAGGACGAAGCCCATGCCGAACGCCAACCGCCACCGCGCCAGCCGCGACGGCTACCACCCGATCCGCGTCTCGATCGAGTTCTTCCCGCCGAAGACCGAGGAGATGGAGAAGATCCTGTGGTCCTCGATCGAGCGGCTGGCGCCGCTTGGGCCGAAATTCGTCTCGGTGACCTACGGGGCCGGCGGCTCGACCCGCGAGCGCACCCACAACACCGTGGCCCGCATGGTGACCGAGACCGGCCTCAAGCCGGCCGCCCACCTGACCTGCGTGGACGCGACCCGCGACGAGATCGACGCGGTGGTGCAGTCCTACTGGGATGCCGGCGTGCGCCACATCGTGGCGCTGCGCGGCGATCCCGTCGAGGGCGTCGGCCACGCCTATCGCCCGCATCCCGGCGGCTACGCGCAGACCTCGGACCTCGTCGCCGGCATCAAGCGCATCGGCGACTTCAAGGTCTCGGTCTCGGCCTATCCCGAGAAGCACCCCGAGGCCGCCTCGCTCGACGCCGACATCGACGCGCTGAAGGCCAAGGTCGACGCCGGCGCCGACCAGGCGATCACGCAGTTCTTCTTCGAGAACGACGTCTACCTGCGCTACGTCGACAAGGTGCGCGCCGCCGGCATCGACATCCCGATCATCCCCGGCATCCTGCCGGTGCAGAACTTCAAGCAGGCCGCCAACTTCGCCCGCCGCACCGGCGCTTCGGTGCCGTATTGGCTGGCGGCGCGCTTCGACGGGCTCGAGGGCGACGTCGAGACCCGGCGGCTGGTGGCGGCGGCGGTGGCGGCCGAGCAGGTGCTCGACCTCGTCGACGAGGGCGTCAACGACTTCCACTTCTACTCGATGAACCGCTCCGACCTCGTCTACGCGATCTGCCACCTGCTCGGCCTGCGCGCCCAGGCACCGAAGGTGGCGACGGCGAAGGCGGCCTGATCGATCGACCTCCCGTCATCCCGGGGCGCCGCGGGCGCGCCCGGGATCCAGACGCGCGAACCTTGCCGACAAGTCTTTGACGGCAGCCGAAACCGGCCTTCCGGACCCGTCGCGGTTCTGGATTCCGGGCTCCGCTGCGCGGCCCCGGAATGACGAGTGAGACATCCATGACCGACCTTCGTCCCGTCGACGGCACCGAGATCGAAGCCGCCCTGCGCCAGCGCGCGCGGGAGAAGATCCTCGTCCTCGACGGGGCGATGGGCACCGTGATCCAGCGCCTCGGCTACGGCGAGGCCGACTTCCGCGGCGAGCGCTTCAAGGACCACGCCCACGACCAGAAGGGCAACAACGACCTGCTGATCCTGACGCAGCCCGATGCGATCCGGCAGATCCACCTCGACTACTTCCTCGCCGGCGCCGACGTCTGCGAGACCAACACCTTCTCCGGCACCACGATCGCGCAAGCCGATTACGGCATGGAATCGGTGATCCACGAGCTGAACGCGCAGGGCGCGCGCCTCGCCCGCGAGGCCGCCAAGCTCGCCGAGGAGCAGGACGGCCGCCGCCGGTTCGTCGCCGGCGCCGTCGGTCCGACCAACCGCACGCTCTCGATCTCGCCGGACGTGAACAACCCCGGCTACCGCGCCGTAACCTTCGATCAGGTCAAGCAGGCCTATGCCGAGCAGGTCCGCGGCCTGATGGACGGCGGCGCCGAGCTGATCCTGATCGAGACGATCTTCGACACGCTGAACGCCAAGGCGGCGATCGCCGCCACCTGGCAGGTGTTCGACGAGCGCGGCGTCACCCTGCCGATCCAGATCTCCGGCACGATCACCGACCTGTCCGGGCGCACCCTGTCGGGCCAGACCCCCGAGGCGTTCTGGAACGCGCTGCGCCATTGCCGGCCGCTGACCTTCGGCCTCAACTGCGCGCTGGGCGCCCGCGAGATGCGCGGCCACATTTCGGAGCTGTCCCGCGTCTGCGACACGCTGGTCTGCGCCTACCCGAATGCCGGCCTGCCCAACGAGTTCGGCCTCTACGACGAGAGCCCGGAGGCGATGGCCAAGCTCGTCGCCGAGTTCGCCGAGGGCGGCATCGTCAACATGGTCGGCGGCTGCTGCGGCACCACGCCGGACCACATCCGCGCCATCTCCGAGGCCGTCGCCGGCAAGACGCCGCGGGTAATTCCTGAGATCGCGCCGCTGATGCGCCTGTCCGGCCTGGAGCCGTTCACGCTGACGAAGGAGATCCCCTTCGTGAACGTCGGCGAGCGCACCAACGTCACCGGCTCGGCCAAGTTCAGGAAGCTCGTCACCGCCGGCGACTACGCCGCCGCCCTCGACGTCGCCCGCGACCAGGTCGCGGCCGGGGCCAGCATCATCGACGTCAACATGGACGAGGGCCTGCTCGATTCCGAGAAGGCGATGGTCGAGTTCCTCAACCTGGTCGCCGCCGAGCCCGACATCGCCCGCGTGCCGGTGATGGTCGATTCCTCGAAGTTCCACGTCATCGAAGCCGGCCTGAAGTGCATCCAGGGCAAGGCGATCGTGAACTCGATCTCGATGAAGGAGGGCATCGAGAAGTTCGTTCACGACGCGAAGGTGTGCCGCTCCTACGGCGCGGCCGTGGTGGTGATGGCCTTCGACGAGGACGGCCAGGCCGACACGCTCGAGCGCAAGGTCGAGATCTGCACCCGGGCCTACAAGGTGCTGACCGAGGAGGTCGGCTTCCCGCCCGAGGACATCATCTTCGATCCGAACGTGTTCGCGGTCGCGACCGGCATCGAGGAGCACAACGGCTACGGCGTTGCCTTCATCGAGGCGACCCGCATCATCCGCGAGACGCTGCCCCACGCCCACATCTCGGGCGGCATCTCGAACCTGAGCTTCGCCTTCCGCGGCAACGAGCCGGTGCGCGAGGCGATGCACGCGGTGTTCCTGTACCACGCGATCAAGGTCGGCATGGACATGGGCATCGTCAACGCGGGCCAGCTCGCGGTCTACGACCAGCTGCCGGCGGAGCTGCGCGAGCTGTGCGAGGACGTGGTCCTGAACCGGCGCGACGACGCCACCGACCGCCTTCTGGAGGCGGCTGAGCGCTTCAAGAGCGGCGCATCGGCCCAGGCCAAGACCGCCGACTTGACCTGGCGCGAGGGCACCGTCGAGAAGCGCATCGAGCACGCGCTGGTCAACGGCATCACCGAGTACATCCTCGCCGACACCGAGGAGGCCCGCCAGGGCGTGGCGCGGCCGCTCCACGTCATCGAGGGCCCGCTCATGGCCGGCATGAACGTAGTCGGCGACCTGTTCGGCTCGGGCAAGATGTTCCTGCCGCAGGTGGTGAAGTCCGCCCGCGTGATGAAGCAGGCGGTGGCCTACCTCGAGCCGTACATGGAGGCGGAAAAGCTCGCCAACGGCGGCGACGGGCAGCGCCGCGCCGCCGGCAAGGTGCTGATGGCCACCGTGAAGGGCGACGTCCACGACATCGGCAAGAACATCGTCGGCGTGGTCCTGGCCTGCAACAACTACGAGATCATCGACCTCGGCGTGATGGTGCCGGCGACCAAGATCCTCGAGGTCGCCAAGCGCGAGAACGTCGACATCGTCGGCCTCTCCGGGCTGATCACGCCGTCGCTGGACGAGATGGTGCACGTCGCCGCCGAGATGGAGCGCGAGGGCTTCGACGTGCCGCTGCTGATCGGCGGCGCCACCACCAGCCGCGTCCACACCGCGGTGAAGATCCACCCGTCCTACCAGCGCGGGCAGGCGATCTACGTTACCGATGCCAGCCGCGCGGTCGGCGTGGTCTCGAGCCTGATCTCGAAGGAGACCCGCGGCGGGGTGATCGAGAAGGTGCAGGCGGAATACGCCAAGGTCGCCGACGCCCACGCTCGCTCGGAGCTCGACAAGCAGCGCCTGCCGCTGGCCAAGGCCCGCGCCAACGCGTTCAAGATCGACTGGACCGATTACGCGCCGAAGAAGCCGAGCTTCACCGGGACGCGCGTCTACGGCTCGTACGAGGTGGCCGACCTCGTGCCCTACATCGACTGGACGCCGTTCCTGCAGACCTACGAGTTCAAGGGCCGCTACCCCGCGATCTTCGAGGACCCGAACCAGGGCCCGGCGGCCAAGGCCCTGTTCGAGGACGCGCAGGCGATGCTCAAGCAGATCGTCGCCGAGCGCTGGTTCAACCCGAAGGCGATCCTCGGCTTCTGGCCGGCCAACGCGGTCGGCGACGACATCCGCCTCTACACCGGCGAGAGCCGCTCGGAGACGTTGGCGACCTTCCACGGCCTGCGCCAGCAGCTGTCGAAGCGCGACGGGCGGCCGAACACCTGCCTGTCGGACTTCGTGGCGCCTGCCGAGACCGGGATCGCCGACTACGTCGGCGGCTTCGTCGTCACGGCGGGCCTGGAAGAGGTGCGGATCGCGGAGAAGTTCGAGCGCGCCAACGACGACTACCGCTCGATCCTGGTCAAGGCGCTCGCCGACCGCATCGCCGAGGCGTTTGCCGAGCGCATGCACGAGCGCGTGCGGCGCGAGTTCTGGGGCTACGCGGCGGACGAGACCTACACGCCGGAAGAACTGGTGCGCGAGGAATACGACGGCATCCGCCCGGCCCCGGGCTACCCGTCGCAGCCCGATCACACCGAGAAGGTCACGCTGTTCGACCTGCTCCAGGCCGAGCGCCGCATCGGCGTGAAGCTCACCGAATCCTACGCGATGTGGCCGGGCTCGTCGGTCTCCGGCCTCTACCTCGCCCACCCGAAGGCGCACTACTTCGGCGTCGCCAAGGTGGAGCGCGACCAGGTCGAGGACTACGCGATGCGCAAGGGCATGGACCTGCACGCCGTGGAGCGCTGGCTCGGACCGATCCTCAACTACGATCCGGCGCGCTACCTGGCGGTGGCGGCGGAGTAGGCCGCCTCGACTTTGCGGCTCCGGCCTCCCGATCTATCCTCGTGACGGACATCGGGAGGTCGGCATGTCGAACATCGCGAAGATCATCCGATCGGACGGGGAGGAGGCGGTACAATTGCCGCCCGGTTTCCAGTTCGAGGGCGACACGGTGCGGATCCGACGCGACGGCGAGGCGGTCATCCTCGAACCGATCGTGGATGAGTGGGCTTGGCTCGAAGCCATCGCCGTCAAGCTCGACCCTGACGTCCTCGATGCCATCCTGAAAGCCACGGATGAAGATGTGCCGCAGCAAGACCGCCCGGCGCTCGACGAACTCTGATGCTCTATCTGCTTGATACCAATGTCGTAGTGGCTTTGCTGAAGCAACGACAACGGGTTTGGGAGCGGTTGCGAGCACATCGGCGGCGCGATTTCGGTGTTTCGGCGATTGTTTCGCACGAGTTGTTCTTCGGCGCCTATCATGGTGATCGCCAAGACGAAACGCTCGCCGGGATCGATGCCCTGCGCTTCCCCGTGATCGATTTCACCGTCGCCGACGCCCGCCAGGCCGGCGAGATCCGTGCGGGCCTCGCCGCGGCCGGAACGCCGATCGGCCCCTACGACGTCCTGATCGCCGGGCAGGCGCTCGCGCGCGACGTGACGCTCGTCACCCGCAACGTCCGCGAATTCTCGCGCGTCCCCGGCCTGCGGGTCGTGGATTGGGAAGGCGGCGGCGCATAAGCCGGCGCCTGTGTCCCGGCGGAGCTTGACCGGGCGGCCCTCGCGGCTTCAATGCCCGTGCGGGTCGTCCGCGGGTCGGTTGCGTGGAGACGGGTATGAAGCGGCTGGCGTTTGTCATCGCCGTCGCGACGGGCCTCGCGGTCACCGGATGCACCGGGTTTTCCCACATCTCCAAGACCTATGTCAGCCTGACGCCCCAGGTCGTGACGATTTCCTGCAACGACCCGTACGAGGTCTACGACCAGCGCCAGCAACGGCGGATGCTGATCGTCTCGAACGCGGTGCGCGAGTTCACCGGCTGCGGCATCGGCGACCGCTATGCCGACCGCGACCCCGGCGAGACGCGGGCGGCGCGCTTCCGCCTAGCGGCGCGGACCTACCTCGACGAGACGGTGCGCGAGGATTGCAGGATCACCGGCGAGACGGTGTTCACCGACCTGCAGACCGAGTTCGTCTACGCCTGCGGCGCCCCGATCGAGCCGCGCACCGCGAAGGTTCCGCGCCTGCCCGGGCGCACCAATCCCGGCATCGGGCTGCGCTGAGCCGCTATCGCTTGGCGGGCTGCGGGAAGCTGCGCTCTGCGGCGTCGCCCGAGGCGGCGAGCAGCGTGCGGGCGAAGGCGCGCGCCTCCGCCCGGCTCAGGCTGAGGATGGCGGTGACCGGTTTTCCGTCGAGGTCGGGCAGCCCGAGCTCGAGGCGCACGCCGTCGCCCGCCGCCGCCGCGGACAGGCTCCAGCCGCGTTCGCCCGCGGGGCCCGGTTCCTGCTCCGGATCGCTCATCGTCGTGCATTCCCGTTCGGTCGCCGTCCTGCATGACCGATCGCGCCCGCGGAGGCCAGAGCCGGCGCCGGGCTTTATCGAGGCGGCCGCCCGGTCCGGCGGTTGACGAAGCCCTCCGGGGATGATGTCTGCGCGGCCGACCGCGCCTCGCCGGGGCGCCGCTTCCAAGGCCGAGAGACATGTCCGAGATCTGGTTCCGCACGGGCGAGGCGACGGTGCTCGCCGCCGAGGGGCAATACACCGACGCGATGCCCGAGGTGCTGATCGGCTCGACGCGGGGCCCGGTCGGCCAGGCCTTCGCCGGCATGATGGGCCAGGTGCAGGGCCACACCCGGATGTTCGTGGTGCGCGACCTCAACCAGCTCGTGCGCCCGGCGACGATGATGACCACGAAGGTCACGATCCACACCGCGGAATACGCCGAGCTTCTCGGCGGCGTGGTTCAGGCCGCGACCGGCGACGCGATCGTCGATTGCGTGATCGAGGGCATCCTGCCCAAGGACGGCTTGGACGAGCTGTGCATGATCATCATGATCTGGCTCGACGAGCGCTGCGGCGCCGATCCGAACGTGGACCGCAAGGACCTCTACCGCACAAACTACGAGGCGACGAAGCTCGCCATCGGCCGGGCCATGCGGGGCGAGCCGACGATCGAGGAGCTGATCGCCAACCGCAAGACGGTGAAGCATTACGCGCTCGAGGACGTCGTCGAGTACTGATGCGAACGCTTAGGCCGTCCTCCGCGCGCGTGCCAGGGAGGTGCGCGCGTAGAGGTCGACGACCCGGCAATCCAGGCCGGCGGCGGGCAGGATCAGGCGCTCGCCGGGATCGGTCAGGCGTCGCGTGATCCAGCCGCCCGGGTCGCGGATGGCGAGCGTCACCGCGACGACCCGCTGTTCGATCAGCAGGACGACCTCGCACATCGGCAGGGCCTGGTAGCCTGCCAGCTTGATCGCGATCTTCCCGCGGTTCGAGCCCGAGGGCTTCCGGCGGTCGCTGGTGGAGATGATCTCGGCGCGAGGTAGCAGGTCCCGGAAACGCTTCGGCCGGGCTCGACGTCGGATCGATCGATCACGGCGGCGTCGGGAACGTAGGCGTTCCCCTCGATCACCGGCCGCAGGTCGATCGCCGGGTTCTGCAGGACCACCCGGTCCGAGCCGATCCGTTCGAGGTCCTCGCTCAGCCGCCGGTCGAGGTTTCCGGCGATGATCTGATGATCGATGCTCGGCTGCGCCTGCATGACGAAACGCCCTTCGATGAGTTCCTATTTCTCCTCGTCGGGGCGGGACGCGACGAAGTCCCAGAAGCTTCGATGCGCGTTGAGGCGGGAAGCATCCGTCAGCAAGGCGGGCATGATGGGCTCCGTGCCGAGAACGTCTGCGAGAGAGATCGGCCCGGCCGCACGACCGGTCAAGCGCATGTCAGCCCGGCGGGATGCGGCCGACCGAGCAGAGGGTGCGGATCGAGCCGGTGCTGTCGGTGTAGCAGCTCGCCGACCAGCCGTTCTGCTGGACGAACGACTTGCGCCGCTCCGAGAGCGCGGTGGCATGCGCCGTGGCGATGATGGCCTGGACCGCGCCGGCCGACTCGCCGACGAGCAGCTCGGAGGCGATCGACAGGTCGCGGAAGAAGGCGGCCGACGGCGTCGTCTCGCCGGAGCTCGCCTGGACGATCGGCTCGGCCCGGCAGGTCAGGTCGAGCTTGATCGCGCCGGGCACCCGGATGTCGATGCTGGGGCCGGCGCGGCGCCCGACCTTGCCGCCTGTGGCGGCGGCGATCCTCTGAGCGAGGCCGTCGCATTCGTCGGCGCGGGCAGCGGCGGGGATCAGCAGGAGGCAGGCGAGGGCGAAGCGAAGCATGGCCGCACCATACGCGCAGCCGGTCGGCTGTCGAGGCTCGGCGCGCGGCGCCCTCAATGGAAATCCCGGCTGCGATAGGTCCGCCGGTCGGTGGGAGCCCCGAAATCGTTGGTCTCGGGCGGCAGGCGCACGCCGCCGGTGCGAAGCTCGAGCAACTCCTCCGTCAGGTCGCGGAACCGCTCGGCGACGAGGTGGACCACGCCCTCGGCCCGCTGCACCCGGCCCTGCACCGCGAGGAAGCGGGCGTTCATCGCGGCGCGGCGGTTGGCCTCGAACACCTTCTTCCAGACGATGACGTTGGCGATGCCGGTCTCGTCCTCGATGGTCAGGAACACCACGCCCTTGGCGGTGCCGGGCCGCTGCCGCGTCAGCACCAGCCCGGCCACGGTGACGCGGCCGTTCTGGGGAAAGCCCGGATCGTGGTGCTCGCGGGCCGGGACGGCGCCGATCCGGGCGAGCCGGGCGCGGAAGAACGCGACCGGGTGGCCCTTCAGCGAGAGCCCGGTGGCGGAATAATCCTCGGCCACCTGCTCGGAAGCCGGCATCGGCGGCAGCGCCACGGTCGGCTCGTCGCGGAAGAGCCCGTCGTCGGCATGGAAGGCGAAGAGCGGCAACGGCGCCTCCAGCAGGTGCGCGCGCCGGCCGAGGGCTTCGTCCGGCACGGGCTTGGCGATGCGACCGCCCTCCAGCGTCCGCACCATCCACAGGGCCGCCCGCCGGTCGAGGTCGAGGGAGCGGAACGCGTCGGCCTCGGCCAGCCGCTCCAGCGCGTTGCGGGGCAGCGCCAAGGCCGCCTGCAGGCCCTCGATGCTGGCATAGCCGTTGGCCCGCAACGCCACGAGCCGGCGCATCGCAGCCTGCGGCAGCCCGGTGATCTGCCGCAGACCGATCCGCACCGCGAGCCGCTTCGGCACCCCGGGCGGGGGAGCCTCCGCGGCCGGCTCTAGGGTGCAGTCCCAGTCGCTGGCGTTGACGTCGGGCCCGCGCACCTCGACGCCGTGGGCGCGGGCGTCGCGCACCAGCTGCGCCGGCTGGTAGAAGCCCATCGGCTGCGAATTGAGGATCGCGGCCAGGAACACGTCCGGGTGCCGGCATTTCAGCCAGGCCGAGGCGTAGACCAGCAGCGCGAAGCTCGCCGCATGGCTCTCCGGGAAGCCGTAGGTGGAGAACCCGCGGATCTGCGCGAAGCAGCGCTCGGCGAAGTCCCTCGGGTAGCCCCGTCCGGTCATCCCGCCGATGAACTTCTCCTCGAAGCCGCCGATCGTGCCGACGTGCCGGAAGGTCGCCATCGCCCGGCGCAGGCCGTCGGCCTCGGCCGGGGTGAAGCCGGCCGCGGTGATCGCGATCTGCATGGCGTGCTCCTGGAACAGCGGCACGCCGAAGGTCTTTTCGAGGACCTTCTCCAACTCGTTGGCCGGCCCGTGATCGGGGTGGGGGGCCGGGTATTCCACCGGTTCGGCACCCGACCGCCGCCGCAGGTAGGGGTGCACCATGTCCCCCTGGATCGGGCCGGGGCGGACGATCGCGACCTGCACCACGAGGTCGTAGAATGCGTTCGGCTTCAGCCGCGGCAGCATCGACATCTGCGCCCGGCTTTCGACCTGGAACACGCCGACGGAATCGGCCTTCGACAGCATCGCGTAGACCTCCGGCTCCTCCGGCGGCAGGTCGGCGAGGGTCGGGTAGTCGAGGCCGTAGTCGCGGGCCAGGAAATCGAGCCCGCGGCGGATGCAGGTGAGCATGCCGAGCGCCAGCACGTCGACCTTCATCAGGCCGACCACGTCGATGTCGTCCTTGTCCCATTCGATGAAGGTGCGGTCGGGCATCGCGGCGTTGCCGACCGGCACGGTCTCGTCGAGCCGCCCGCGGGTCAGAACGAACCCGCCGACGTGCTGCGACAAGTGCCGTGGGAAGCCGATCAGCGAGACCGCGAGGTCCACCGCCTGCCGGATCGCCGGGTTTCCGGGATCGAGGCCGGCCTGGGCCACGTGCTTGTCCGGCAGGTCCTTGCTCCACGACCCCCACACGGTCTCGGCGAGCGAGGCGGTGATGTCCTCGGTCAGCCCCAGCACCTTGCCGACCTCGCGGATGGCCGAGCGCGGGCGGTAGTGGATCACCGTCGAGCAGATCGCCGCGCGCTCGCGGCCGTACTTGCCGTAGAGGTACTGGATCACCTCCTCGCGGCGCTCGTGCTCGAAGTCGACGTCGATGTCGGGCGGCTCGTCGCGGTTCTCGGAGATGAAGCGGGCGAACAGCAGGCGGATCTGGGTCGGGTCGACCGCGGTGATGCCGAGGCAGAAGCACACGGCGGAGTTGGCGGCCGAGCCGCGGCCCTGGCACAGGATGCCCCGGCCGCGCGCGAACTCCACGATGTCGCGGATGGTGAGGAAGTACTGCGCGTAGTTCATCTTCGCGATGAGGGCGAGCTCCCCATGAAGCGTCCTCTCGATGTCCTTGGGGACGCCTTCGGGGAAGCGCCAGCGCGCGCAGTCCCAGACCCGTTCCTCCAGGTAGTCCTGGGGCGTCCGGTTCGGCGGCACCGGCTCCTCGGGGTACTCGTAGCTCAGCATCCCGAGGGAGAAGCCGCAGGCCTCCGCGATCTCGACCGTGCGGGCGAGCGCCTCCGGATGGTCGGCGAACAGCCGCGCCATCTCCGACGGCGGCTTGAGATGGCGCTCGGCGTTGGCTTCCAGGCGGTAGCCGGCATCCGCGAGGGTGCAGCCCTCGCGGATGCAGGCGATCACGTCCTGCAGCGGTCGCCGGTCGGGATGGTGGTAGAGCGCGTCGGACACCGCGACCATCGGCGCGCCTAGGCGATGCCCGAGCTCGGCGAGGAGGCCGAGACGCCGGCGCTCGTCGCCGCGGTGGCGGTGGCTGGCACCGAGCCAGACCCTTCCGGGGGCGGCGGCCGCCAGCGCCTCGACCCGGGCGGAGAAGGCCGCGGGCGGCACCAGCCGCCGGCCGGGGGGCATCGCGATGAAGACCTGGCCCTCGGCCGCCTCCAGCATCTCCGCGAAGGAGAAGCGGCATTCGCCCTTGCGCGCCCGCCGGTTGCCCGAGGACAGCAGCCGGCACAGGCGGCCGTAGCCCGCCCGATCCATCGGGTAGGTCACCGCCTCGAACCCGTCCTCGGTGACGAGCCGCACCCCCGGCAGGAACGGGATGTTCCAGATGTCCTTCGCGCCCGGTCGCTCCGGCTTCACCCGCGCCGCCGCATAGGCGCGGACCACCCCGGCGAGGGTGTTGCGGTCGGCGATGCCGATGGCGCGGAGCCCGTAGGCGATCGCCTGCTCGACGTATTCCTGCGGATGCGAGGCGCCGCGCAGGAACGAGAAGTTGGTCGAGACGGCCAGTTCCGCGTAAGCCGCCGCCGTCACGCGAACAGCCCGTGCACGAACCAGGCGGCCGGCCGGTCGGCCAGGTTCGGGCCGTCGCGGTAGAGCCAGAGCCGGCGGCCGGATTCGCACTCGACGACGTAGTAGTCGCGCGGGACGCCGGACTCGCGCCACCATTCGGGCGCGATCCGTTCCGGCCCTTCCGAATGCGCGATCCGATGGAGGCGGGAGCGCCAGCGGAAGCGGCGCGGCGGCCCCTCCGGCACCAGGGCGATCACGTCCTCGGCCGCCTCGCCGCGGTCGAACAGCACCAGCGGCCGGGGACCGATGCCGGCATCGGGATCGGGCCAGTGCAGGACGACGCGCTCGATGCGCCAAGGTTCGGTGTCCCAGGGGGCGATGCGGTCGGCGCGCTCGGGCACGTGGCTCGCACGGGGGCTCAGGCGGATCACGGGTCGGCCGAAGCGCTGGCGCAGGGCGTCGGCGAGGCCGGCGGTCCGGTCGTCCTGAGGGGCGGGGCCGGTGGCGAGGGTAGCCTGGCGGCCGGGCATCGGGCCGGTGGCGGACACGTCCAGGCGGACCGTCTCGAAGCCGAAGCCGGCATCCAGGCCAGAGCCGAGCCGTTCGAGCCGAAGCTGCAGCAGGCGCGCGACGTGGTCGGGGCTGCGGCTCGGCTCGGACAGGCCGAGGTCGAGGGCGCGCACCACGTCGTCGACCCGGTGCAGCGACAGGCGAAAGCCGCGGGCGCCGAGCCCGTCCGCCTCCAGGCGCGGCGCGATCTCGGCCATCAGCCGCCGCACCGTGGCGACGATGATCTCCTGGCTGCCGATCGGATCGAGGAAGCCGCGGGCGGCGCCGTAGCGCACGGGCTCCGTGACCGGGACGAGCGGCTCCGGCCGGCACCCGGCCGCCTGGTCGAGGCGAACGAGGAGCGCCGCGCCGAAGCGGCGGGCCAGCGGCGGGCGCGGCGCGTCGAGGACGGCGCCGATCCTGCGCAGGCCGAGCCGCTTCAGGGCGACGGCGACGGCTGGCTCGCAGCGCAGGGCCTCGACGGGGAGGGGCCTCAGGGCCTGCTCGGTCCTCTCCGATGGGACGCACATGGTCTCGCCGCGCCCGTATCGCGCGAGGGCGAAGGCCGCGCCGGGCGTGTCGGCGAGCGCGATCCGTGCCGGGATCCCGGATCGCGCGAGGCGCGCGGCGAGGTCCGCGACCAGATCGGCTTCGCCGCCCAGGAGGTGGGCCGCCCCCGTGACGTCGAGGTACAGGCCGTCGCAGGCCTCGGCCGGGCCGAAGGGGACGACGCACGGCGTGTAGCGCTGCGCCCAGAGGCAGAGCCTGGCGAACGCCGCCGCGTCGGCGGCCGGATCGGCCGGGTGGACGTGGAGCGGGGTCGAGATCCGCGCCCGCACGCGGCCCAGCGGCTCGCCGCGTCGCAGGCCGAGGGCGGCTGCGGCGGGGTTCACGGCGGTGAGCCGTAGGCCGCCGGCCCCGGCGGCGGCGATCACCAGGGGGACGCCGTCATCCGGCGCGGCTCCCGCGCGCATCAGGCGCGCGACGGGCCACTCCGTCAGGCAGATCGAAACGATGCGCGGCATGATCCCACTCCAGGAGCCAGTCGCCCGGCCGGCCGTTGCGGCAGCGGTCGAGCCGTGCGCGCCAACGGGGACGCAGGGTGCAGCCGAACCGGTCGCGCGCCGCGCCGCCGGCCGCGATCCGCCAGCGCGTCGCCGCGCCGTTCGGCAAGTCGGCCCGGCCGGGCCGCAGGATGAGGAGAAGGGGCGGCGCGGTGCGGAAGGATCCGGCGGCCAGCTGCAGGCGCCGGCCCGGCTTCAGCGGAAGCCCATCCGCGACGAGCCCGGCCACCGCCGCGAGGTGCCCGGCGCGCAGCGTCTCCTCGAGGGCACCGAACACGGAAGCGTCGGCCTCGGCCTCCAGCAGCAGCAGGCGCCCCGGATCGAGACCGAGCCCGGTGAGGCCGTGGCCGTAGGGGATGGGATGGCCGGGGGCGACGACGAGGAGGGCGTCGCCCGCCGCCCGCGCGAGATGGCGGGCGACCAGGGCCAGCACGAAACCGAGGGCCGAGGCTTCGTCGCCCGCGCCCTCGGGGGCGACCTCGTGCAGGAGGCCGAGGCCGAGGCCTCCGCCGGGAAGCCGCGCGTCGAGGTCGGCGACGCCCAACGGCAGCACGCCGCCCGCGCCGGGGCGCCGCTCCGCGTCGAGGCGGGCCCGCAATTCCGCGAGCCGTTCCGCCGTGGACGGTCCCTGCTCATCCGGCTCGTCACGCGACCGCTCCATCCCGTCCCAGCTCCGACATGACGTCAGATAGGAACAAAACAAGAACACTTTCAAACGGTTTCGCACCGCCCGAAAATAGTCCCGCCGGGGCAGCAGCTTGGCCTGTGGACGGGTGTGGAAGGGTGTGGATCGGCTCCATTTGGAGGCGGCCATGGCCAGGGTTGACCCCGGTGGCAGCCGGGCGGCAATGTCCCGCCGCCGCGCGATCCGGCGGCGGGGAATGTCCGACATGATCCTTCATCGCGCGCGCTTCGCCACGCTGATCGCCGGATGCCTCGTCCTCGGCGGCGGCGCGCAGGCCCAGCAGCCGGCGGCGCCTGGAATCGATGCGCCCGCCGCGTCCGCACCGGCCCGCCAGCGTGCGCGTCGGCCTCAGGCGCCGTCCCAGCCGATCATGGTCTACGACGCCCGCATCGAGGCCGGCGACCTGCGGATCTCAGGTTCGGTGCGCAAGGGCGGCGCCGTCGTGGTGATGGACGAGGACGTGTCGGTGATGGCCGATTCCCGCGGCCGCTTCCTGTTCCGTCTGCCCTACCGACCGGGCAGCTGCGTCGTGTCGCTGAAGAGCAACGAGGACGAGCGCGAGTCCGTGATCGCCAACTGCGCCCCCGAGGGACAGGCCGGCGCCAAGGGCGAGACCGGGGTGCGCGGCGAGCCCGGCCCGCAGGGCGTGGCGGGGCTTCCCGGCCCGGCCGGACCGGCGGGCGAGGCCGGCCCGAAGGGCGAGACGGGTCCCAGAGGCGAGATGGGTCCTAAGGGCGAGACGGGTCCGAAAGGGGAGGCGGGCCCCAGAGGCGCGGCCGGCCCCCAGGGAGATGCGGGACAGAAGGGGGAGGCCGGCCCGGCGGGACCTGCCGCCGCCGCGCTCCCTGCCGCGGCCCCAGCAACGCCGTTCCGGGCGGTACGGAGCGAGACCTGCCCGGCCACCGGCTGCGAGATCGCCTGCGCGGGCGGCGAGGTCTTCGTCTCGGCCTACTGCCTCAAGGCCGGCACCCCGGTCTTCTCGCAAGGCACCGACGGGACGGCAACCGCTTCCTGCCCGTCGGAAGCCGCCGGCATGGTCGGGTTCTGCGCGCGGATGTGACGGTCGCGTCACCGGATCGATCGCGCGAGGCACGGCACGCTCCCTCTCCCGTGGGAGAGGGTTGGGGTGAGGGGCGTGACTCCTCCGCAAAGCTCACGCCCCTCAACCTGTCCTTCTCCTTATGGGAGATGGGACCCGCGCTTCGAACCGGCCGGTCGGTCGCGCAGGGGATGAAGTAACTCCAGCCTCAGCCGCGGCCGGAACGTACTGCGAGCCAGATCACGTGGCGGGCGCCGCCCTTTCGGCCGTTGGCACGGGTGGCGACCTCCTCGACGCTCAAGCCCGCATCGTGCAGGCGGCGGCCGAAGCTGCGGTCAGGCCCCGCGGACCAGACCGCGAGGACCCCGCCCGGACGCAGGGCGGCATGGGCGGCGCCGAGGCCGGCCGGATCGTAGAGCCGGTCGTTGGAGGCCCGCGTCAGGCCGTCCGGCCCGTTGTCGACGTCGAGCAGGATCGCGTCCCAGGCGGCCGGCCGCTCGCCGATCGCGCGCGCCACGTCCACCTCGCGCAAGGTTACGCGGGGATCGTCGAGAATGCCGGCGAACACGTCGGCGAGGGGGCCGCGCGCCCAGGCGGCCACAGCGGGCACGAGCTCGGCCACCGTCACCGCCGCCCCGGGAGGCAGCGCACCGAGCGCGGCGCGCAGGGTGAAGCCCATGCCGAGCCCGCCGATCAGCACGTGCGGCGCCCTGCGCGATGCGATCCTGCCGCAGGCCAGGGTCGCCAGCGCCTCCTCCGAGCCGCTGAGCCGGCTGTTCATCAGCTCGTTCTGGCCGAGCATGATCGCGTACTCGGTGCCCCGCCGCCGCAGCCGCAGGGTGCCGCCGTCGCCGGGGATCGAAGCGGTGTCGAGGTTCTCCCAGGGGATCATGCGGCGCTCACGTCCTCTCGTCCGGCAAGCCACGCCGCCATCCCGGCCGCCGCCGCCCGACCGCTGCTGATCGCGCCCTGGAGCAGGTAGCCGCCGGTGGGCGCCTCCCAGTCGAGCATCTCGCCGGCCACGAACAGGCCTGGCCGCTTCCGAACCATGAAGCCCGCGTCGAGCCCGTCGAAGCCGACACCGCCGGCGGTGGAGATCGCACGCTCGATCGGCGCCATCGCGTGCAGGCGCAACGGTGCGGCCTTGATCAGCCCGGCGAGCGCATCCGGGTCGGCCGGCAGCGCGACGCCCGCAGCCTCGCGCAGCACCCCCGCCGCCACCGGCGACAGGCCGGCCCCCTTGCGCAGGCGCGTCGCCATCGATTCGCCGGGCCGCGGGTCGGACAGCCGGTCAGCGAGGGCGCTCGCGCTGAGGTCGGGACGCAGGTCGAGCACCAAGCGCGCGGCGCCCTTGCTTCCCGCGTCCTTCCCGTTCCTGTCCTGGCGCTCGATCATCGCGCGAAGGGCCCGCGACACCGCGTAGATCGCACCGCCCTCGATGCCGTCGGCGGTGATCAGCGCCTCCCCCCGCACGATCACGCCGTCGGCGGTCAACCCGATCCGCTTCAGGGGCTGCCCGGCGAAGCGCTCGCGGAAATGGTCCGACCATGCCACCGCGAAGCCCGCATTGGCCGGGCGCAGGGGCGCGACGGCGACGCCGAGATTCGCCAGCATCGTCACCCAGGCTCCGTCCGAGCCGAGGCGGGGCCAGCTCGCGCCGCCGAGCGCCAGCAGCACCGCCTTCGGCCTCGTCCAGCTCTTCCCGTCCGGCGTCTCGAACACCAGCGTGCCGTCCTCGACGGCCACGAGCCGGTGCCGGGTGCGGATGCCGACGCCCGCGCCCTCGAGGCGGCGCAGCCAGGCCCGCAGAAGGGGCGAGGCCTTGAACGCCTTCGGGAACACCCGCCCGCTCGATCCGACGAAGGTCGGCTCCCCCAAGCCATCGCACCAGGCCCGCAACGCATCCGGCGGGAACGCCGCGATCGCCCCGGCCAGGCTGCCGGACGGGTGGTAGCGCCGCAGGAAGTCCGGGACGGGCTCGCTGTGGGTCAGGTTCAGGCCCCCGCGGCCGGCGAGCAGGAATTTCCGGCCGACCGACGGCATCCGGTCGTAGATCGCGACCCGGTGCCCGGCCGCGGCCAGCACCTCGGCCGCCGCCAGCCCGGCGGGGCCGCCGCCGACGACCGCGACCTCGTTCCGGGAGGCGTCGTCCTGCGCCACGTCGTCGTCTCGCATGTCCATCGCAGCGGAAGGCGTCCGATCGTCCCCGCTGTCAAGGCATGCCTGCATGGACCGGCATCGCTCGAGCCCGCCCTTGATTCGCCGCGTTCGGGTCTTTAACTGCCGCTCATCGGCTGCGGGCCCCTCTGGCGGGATGCTCTCTCAAGATGCTTCCGTGATGTCGGAGCCGATGCTTTCCTTGCAAAAGAAGCATCACGGTCCCGCTCATGGTCGATTTCATGTACGTCGAGTGGCTCGGCAAGCCGATCTGGATGTGGCTCGGGTTCCACGCCCTTGTCGCCGCCCTGCTCGCCTTCGATCTCGGCCTGCTCCATCGCGACAAGGAGCACGAGATCGGCGTCAAGGAGAGCCTTCTCCTCACCGCCTTCTACTTCAGCCTCGGCCTCGCCTTCGGCGGCTGGATCTGGTGGTACCTTGGCGCACAGCCCGCCCAGGAATACGTTACCGGGCTCGTGGTCGAGAAGTCGCTGTCGATGGACAACGTCTTCGTCATCGCGGTCATCCTGTCGGCGCTCGGCATCCCGCTCGCCGCCCAGCACAGGGTGCTGGTCTGGGGCATCCTCGCCGCGGTGCTGCTGCGCGGACTGATGATCGGGCTCGGCGCCGCCCTGGTGCATCAGGCCGCCTGGGTGCTGTCGCTGTTTGCCGCCTTCCTGATCTATGCCGGCCTGAAGATGCTGTTCTCCAAGGAGGAGGACGCCGGCGACTTCCAGGATCACGCCGCCGTGCGGTGGCTCAGGGCGAAGCTGCGGATCACGCCCGAGCTTCACGGCCAGCATTTCCTGGTGCGGAAGACCGATGCCAGGACCGGCAAGACCGCCCTGTGGCTCACTCCGTTGGCGCTCGCCCTGGTGCTTGTGAACGGCGCCGACGTGATCTTCGCGGTCGACAGCGTGCCGGCGATCTTCGCGATCACGACCGATACCTTCGTGGTCTACACCTCCAACATCTTCGCGATCCTCGGGCTTCGCGCGCTCTACTTCGCGCTGGCAGCAATGGTCGATCGCTTCGCCTACCTCAAGACGGCGCTCGCCTTCATCTTGATCTTCATCGGCACGAAGATCGTCGTCGCCGACACCTTCGGCCTCGTCCACGTGCCGCCGTGGGTGTCGCTGGCGGTGACCGTGGTGCTGCTGACGATCGGCATCCTCTACAGCCTGTGGCGCACCCGGGGCGAGGCGCATGCGGATGCGCGCGAAGCCAAGCTGCACGGTCGGGCCTAAGCCGGAGGGTCAGCCGCCCCGGTGGTAGACGCCGCTGAAGCTGACGTTCATGCCGCCGCAAGCCCTGTCGCGGCAGGCGGGCGCGAGGCTCGAGCGGGTGGGGTCCGCATCATCCGACCCGAGGAATTGCACGTGCCCCTCCGCCACGACCCGTGCGACCTGGAGCGGCCGGCCGAGATCCGGCAGGTCCGGACGGGTCGCGGCGGGCGCAGCCGAATTCATCGACGCCCTCCCGCCCGCATTCTGGGCCGAGGCCGGGGCGGCGAGGGCGGCCAGCAACGCGAGTCCGGCCGACATGGGAGGGAGGCGATTCGGCGATCGCGCCCTGACGGCCGCCTCAGCTTGGCCGCGACGCGATCAGGTCGCGCAGGGTGGTGATGGTGGAGGCGTCGGCGATGCCGTCGACCCGCGCCTGACGGAAATGGCGCTGGAACGCGGTGACGACGTCCCGCATGTGGCGATCGAATGTGCCCGTCAGAGGCTGCTCGTAGCCGTAAAGCGCGAGCATCGCCTGCAGCGCCTCGATCGGCTGCCCGGAATCGCCCTCGGCGAAGAAGCGCCCGTCGCGCAGCGGCACTTCCGGCACGTGATGGCCGACGCCGTCCGCCGCGAGCCGGCCCCAAGGGAAAGTCTCGCCCGGATCCTCCTTGCGGCCGGGCGCGATGTCGGAATGCGCCAGCACCCGGTCGGCCGGGATCGCCCAGCGCGAGACGATGTCGCGCGCGAGCGCTGTCACGGCGGCGATCTGCGCCTCCGGGTAGGGCGGCAGGCCGCCGGCATGGCCGGGATGGACGATCTCGATGCCGAGCGAGCGGGAGTTCACGTCGCGCTCGCCGCGCCAGGACGCCCGCCCCGCATGCCAGGCCCGGCGGCTCTCCGGCACCATCTGCCAGATCGCGCCGTCCTCCAGCACGACGTAATGGGCCGAGACCTCGGCGATCGGGTCGGCGAGCCGCTGCATAGCGGCGGCCGCGCTCGTCATGCCGGTGTAGTGCAGGATCAGCATGTCCGGCCGCGGGCCGAGGCGCTCGCCGTGGTTCGGCGAGGGCTGGATGCGGGTGGCGAGCGGGCTGTCCGGTGTCATGGCGAACCGCCCTCCACCGCGGCGGCGCCGTCCGCGAGGATCCGGTCGTGGGCCGCGTTGATCGCGGCGAGGCGCTTGGTGGCGATCGCCACCGCCTCGGGCGGCAGGCCGCGGGCGATGGCGCGGTCGGGGTGGTTCTCGGCGACGAGCTGGCGGTGGCGCGCCTTCACCGCAGCCGGGTCGGCGCCGTGCTCGAGCCCGAGGACGAGGTAGGGGTCGTCGGCCAGCCGCACGTGCCGGGCGGCGATGCGGCGGAACGCGGCGTCGTCGAACCCAAAGATCTCGGCCACCGCGCGGAGATAGGCCTCCTCCGCCTGATGGATCGCGCCGTCGGCGGTGGCGATGTGGAAGAGGCCGTCGAGGACGTCCTCGAGCAGCGACGGCTCGTCGTGGAAGGCGTTGGCGAGCTGCCGCGCATAGGCCTCGTAGCCGTTGGTCGTCCGCTTCGCGAGGTCGAACAGCCGGGTGACGCGGGCGCGCTCCGCCTCGCCGACCTGCACGACCTTGCCGAAGGCCTCGACCTCGGACGGGGTCACCACCCCGTCGGACTTCGCCATCTTGGCGGCGAGCGCGACGAGGCCGGTGGTGAAGAC
Organism: Methylobacterium sp. E-016; assembly: GCF_022829745.1. Taxonomy (NCBI): domain Bacteria; kingdom Pseudomonadati; phylum Pseudomonadota; class Alphaproteobacteria; order Hyphomicrobiales; family Methylobacteriaceae; genus Methylobacterium; species Methylobacterium sp. E-016. The sequence continues at coordinate 57,079 of NZ_JAKSYF010000197.1, read as the reverse complement.
CACGTCGCGCGGCATCGGCCCGAACAGCGCACCCTCGCGGTCGACGAGGTAATGGCCCGCGAGGCCGCCGACGAGCCCGCCGAGCGGGCCGCCGATGGCGAGGCCGATCCCGGCGCCGCCGATCTTGCCCCAGATCCCCGAGCTCATCGGGACCCGGCGGGGATGTTTCGGAGATGCGGAACGGTCACCGGCAGGCCTCTATGCGGTGCCGCCGGGGACCCTGACGGGATCCGGCGACGACAAGCCGCCGGGGATACAGGCTCGACCGGAAACGCGGAAGGGCCGGAGCGCTCGGCTCCGGCCCAGGCCTGGAACGAAGAAAGGGCCGGAGCGCTCGGCTCCGGCCCTTCGACGTTCGGTCGGCGGCGAGGCCTCAGCGGCAGTACACGTCGCCGTAGGCGTCGCGGTAGGTGCCGTAGGGGCAGCGCGGCGCGGTGGAGGCGCCGACGATGGCGCCGCTCGCGCCGCCGATCGCGGCACCGGCGAGGGCGCCGCCGGCGCGGCCGGTGGCGGCTCCGCCGATCGCGGCACCGGCGAGGGCGCCGAGACCGGCGCCGCCGAGGGCGCGGTCCTGCGGCGTGTTGCAGGCGCCGACCGAGAGGGCGAGGGTGCCTGCGAGGGCGACGGCGATGAGCTTCTTCATGAGTCCGTGACTCCCTTGTGCATCCGGTCCGGCATTTCGCCGTGGTGATGGTGCGGTCCGAGCTTAGCCTTATCGGCCATGAAATGCACTTGCCACGGCCAAGGTTCCGTCGAGATCGGCGACGGGCACCGGAAAGCTGGGCTCGGCCCGACCTCGTGCCGGCGACCGCGATGACTGGCCGCGCCGCGGTTCCCGTGGCCGGCCGCGCGCGAATGGGCCTCGGCACGGCGCATCGTGCGGGGTAAGAGCCTGCGGATGCGGGTTCCGCGAGGCCCGAGCCTCGTTCCTTCCGATCACCGCCTGAGAGAGGGTGCCATGCCGAGAGCCACCACGATCGTCCGCAAGGCCGCGGTCCGCCCCGACGCGGTCGTCGACACGATCAGCCTCGATCATGCCGGGCGCCAGGCGCAGCACGGACACCTCCACAGCGCCGGCGGCCTGCACATCGACCTCGCCCTGACCAAGGCCGCCGGGCTCGAGGACGGCGACGCCCTGCGCCTCGACGACGGCCGCCTGGTCGCGGTCAAGGCCGCCCCGGAGGCGCTGCTGGAGATCCGCGCCGAGAATCCGGCCCGCCTGATCCGCCTCGCCTGGCAGCTCGGCGGCAATCACGTCCCGGCCGAGATCGGCGCCGAGGTGCTCCACGTCCCGGCCTCGCCGGCCACGGCCGAGCTCGTCCGCGGCCAGGGCTGCACCGCGAGCCCGGTCGACCGCGCCTTCCGGCCCGAGCGCATGGCGCACGACCACAGCACCTGCGGCCACGACCATTCGCATGATCACCACGATCACGCGGCCCACGCCGATCGCGACCATGGCCACGACCACACGCACGCGGACGATCGTGGCCACGATCACCACGCGCACGATCCCGCGCCCCACGATCACGCGCCCCACGTGCATGGCCCCGGCTGCAGCCACGATCACTGACACGCCCCGCCGCCGACCGCGCCGGCCGACGACGCTTCACGGGATCGCAAGCCTCGCCTGCGATCCTGATACGGCGACGAGGGATCGAGGTCGGGACGTGAAACCAGCGCAAGCGCCGTCGACGTCGCTGCGCGACCGGATCGCGGGATCGGACCCGCTTCGGCGCGCCCTCCTCGCTTGTACGGCCGTGATGCTGGCGGCCGCGCTCGGCCTGCCGCAGGTTCTCGCGCTCCCGCCGACGATCACCAACTACTTTTTCGTCACCGACGCGTTGTGGCTCACCGGCATCGCCTTCATCCTCGCGCTGGGGGCGACCGTCACGATCCCGGAAGGCCTCGGGCGCTGGGTGCGCCTCGCGCAGGCGCCGGCACGCAGCATCGGGATCGTCGGGTTCCTCGTCGTGCTCGTTACGCTAATCGGAACGTTCGTCGTGTTCCACGGCGTTCCGTTGTCCTACGACGAGGTGATGGCCGACTTCGATGCGAAGGTGTTCCTCGGCGGGCACCCGATCGCGCCGATCGCGCCGGAATGGCGGCACAGCGTGCCGGCGCTGGCGACGAGCTTCGTGCTGCCGGTGCCGAACGATGCGGCCTGGGTCTCCGCCTACCTGCCGGTCAACGCGGTTTTCCGCGCGTCCTTCGCCCTGTTCGCATCGCCGACGCTCACCGGCCCGGTTCTCCTCGCGGTCGCCGTTCTCGCGCTCGCCGGGATCGCACGCCGCCTGTGGCCCGATCGGCCGGACGCCGCCCTCGTCGCGGTCTTGATGCTGGCCACGAGCCCGCAGGTGCTCGTAGCGGCAATGACGCCCTACGCGATGACCGCGCATCTGGCGCTCAATTTCGTCTGGCTGCAGCTCTTCCTGCGCGGCGGACGCCTCGGGCATGGCGGCGCGATCGCGACCGGATTCCTCGCCTGCGGCCTGCATCAGGTGATCTTCCATCCGCTCTTCGCGCTGCCGTTCCTGGTCGGGCTCATCACCGGCCGGCGCTGGCGCCTCGCCGCCCTCTATCTCGCCGCCTATGCCGCCATCGGGGCCTTCTGGACGCTGTACTGGCACGGCCTCCTGGTCGCGACGGGCTACGCCGGGCAGGGCGAGGCGGTCGGTTGCGGCTTCATGGTCGAGCGCGTCGCCATGCTGCTGCGGGATTTCGAGTGGCGCGGCCTGGAGACCATGGCGATGAACGTCGTCCGCTTCGCCGCATGGCAGAGCCCGCTCCTCCTGCCGCTAACCGCTTTGGCCTGGCCGGCGATCCGTCGCGGCGAAGGTCTCGCCCGCCCGCTCGCGGCGGGCCTCTTCATCACGGTCGGAGCGATGTTCGTCCTGCTTCCCTACCAGGGGCACGGATGGGGCTACCGCTACCTCCACGGGCTGATCGGCAATGCGAGCCTGCTCGCGGCCCACGGGTGGATCCGCATCACCGGGACACCGGCCCCGCACCGGCGAAGCGTGGCCGCCGCCATCCTCGGCCTCGGCTGGATCGCTGCCGTGCTGATCCTGGTGCCCGGCCGCGCCCTCGAAGCGAACCGCTTCGCCGCACCCTATGCAAAAGCCGTCGAGGCCATCGCCCGGTCGCCGGCCGACATCGTCCTCGTCGACGATGCGAACCTCGTCTACGGCATGGATCTCGTCCGCAACGACCCGTACCTGCGTGAACGCCCGACCGTGCTTCTCCTGCGCCGGCTGTCGACGGAGAAGCTCGCCGAACTCTGCGCCACTCGGACGATCGCGCTGTTCGGACAGACCGAAGGCGCTCGGTTCGGCATCGCCCTCGCGCAGGAACTTACGGCGCCCGCGGTCCCGGCCATACCCTGCTCGGTGGCTGCCGTGCCCGTCCCCTAAAGGCGCGAGGCAGGCGCCGGCTCGCGTTCCGAATGCCGCCGGTCGTCAAGGCGACGGCCCCCCGGGAAAGCCCCTTACGCCGTTTCGGGCGGGATCGTTAACCAAGGCGACCTAATTTCCGGTTCCCTTCGGAGTTGCCCATCCCGTGATCGAACGCACGCTCCTTCGCGACTTCATGGCGGCCTACCCCGCACAGCCGGCGACCGCGTTCTGGCGTGCGATCGAGATCGGCGCCCTTGTTCGGCACGGCCTGCCCGAGGGGACAGGCCTGGACTTCGGATGCGGCGACGGCATTCTGACGGACATCTTGCTTCGACATGCCGGCTCGCGGCCCCTGATCGGCATCGATATCGATCCGCTGGAGATCGCCGCCGCACGGCGATTCCCGTTCTACGAACGACTGCACCACAGCCCTGACGGATCGGTTCCGGAGCCGGACGGCAGCCTTGACTTCGCCCTCTCGAACTCGGTGCTGGAACACGTCGACGACCTCGATGCAGCCTTGGCCGAGATCGCGCGTGTCCTGAAACCCAAGGGACGCTTCTTGTTCACGGTGCCGGCTCCGGCCTTTCGCGACCTTCTCGCCGGGAGCGTGCTTCCCGGTGCGGATCGCGAAACCTATCTGGCGACCCTCGACCGGCGGATCGCGCACCGAAATTATCTCGATGGGCCGGCTTGGACGAAAACGTGCTCGGCCCACGGCCTCGATGTGGAAGCTTGCGAGACGTATCTCGAGGGCCGGCAGGTCCGACGCTGGGAGAACCTGTCGCGGATGACCGGTGGCCTGCTCTATACGATTCTGGGCGAACGTAGCCGGCCGATCGAGATCCAGCGCGACCTTGGACTGCGTGACCCGACACGACCCTGCCAGTGGCCGGCCCCGATCGCGAGCCTCCTCGGCAATATTGCCGCCTTCGGCATCGATCTCGCGCCGCCGCGTGACCAGCCGCTCGCTCCCGATGCAGCGGCATGCCTTCTCGTCTTCGGAACGCGGGCATGAGGGGTCGGATCTACCCGGCCGGGTCCGCACGGTAGGAAGCGACCACCCGATCGAGGGACGATGCCAGCGACAGGCTGGACGCGTGGCACCCGAACCAGGCGGCCGTTGACAAGCGAAGCGTATGACCGGCCGCCGCGACGCGCAGGATCGCCTCGGCCAAGGCTTCGGGCGATGCGCTATCGGCGACGAACCCGTTGACGCCATCCTCCACCAGTTCCGTCGCAGCGTTGTCCGCTCCCCGGACGAGGATGCTCGGCGTGCCGAGGGCGGCTGCCTCGACCACTACGAGGCCGTATCCCTCCCGCTCGGACGGATGAATGAGGCAGAGCGCGCGCGCGAGATGTTCGGTCATTGTCTCGGCGGACACGAAGCCCGGCACGTCGATGCGATCCCCGAGACCCTCCCGATCGACAGCGTCGAGCACCTCGCCCCGTGCCGGTCCGTCGCCGAGGATGAGGGCACGCAGGTCCGGCCGCTCCGCGACGGCCAGGGCGAGCGCCGGGACGATCGCGGCAGCCTGCTTCTCAGGAATATGGCGGCCAGCGAACAGGACGACGGGATCCGCGCGTGACGGCTCCCGAGACGTCGGCAACTGCGCGCAGAGCCCACGAAGGATCTCCGGCCGAGCCCGCAGCCCCTGCGCCGTCAGGCGTCGCGCGACGAGGATGGAGAAGCAGAAGGCATTCTGGGGCAAGCGCAGGCAGAGTCCCTGAACGAGCCACCCGATGCGACCGCCCAGCCGGCCGAGGTAGCGCGTCCAATAGGAGAACGACCAGAATTCGAACCAATCCACCGATACGCGATAATGATGGATCGGCTGCAGGAGGCCGATGGCGAGTAAGGAGAAATACGGGAAAGACGCGGTATGGATCGCGTCGTAGCGTCGCCCGTGGCGGAGCAGATGCCATAAAACGCCGAGGCCGAAGACGATGGGCGGCAATACCCTGCGGTTGCCTCCGGCCCCGTAGAGGGCCATCCGCGGGCCGACCGCAACGATGTCCACGTTCGGGACCTGCGCAGTCTCCCCCTCGGGCCATTGACGCAGCGTGAGATAGGTGACGCGGTGCCCCGCCGCCGCCAGAGCGTCGCCGAGATTGCGGTACCAGCGCTCGGCGCCGCCGATCGTGTGCGGGTAGAGGCAATCGTAGACGAGGCACACGTGCCGCTTTGTCTGAGCGGTCGCCACGCGCCTAAGCCGCACGGCGCAAGCTACGCTTGCCGATCCGATCGGGATCAACCTCGTTCGAGGCGCCTTCGATCAAGTTGGAAGACTTGTCACGAGCGAGAAACGCCGCCTCGTTGCCACCGATGACGGCGAGGAGGAAGCCACCGAGCCCGGTCTGCGTTCCGACGACCAGCAGCGAGGTGCCGACAACGGCGGGCAGCATCGTTCCGATTGGGCCGTAGCCGTTGTGTGACCAATAGCCGACGACGCCGAGAAGGACTGCCAGCCCCGCAGCGAAGCAGGCGGTGCCCCCGGCGAGCATCGTCTCGAGGGACACCCAGCGCGACCACCGAACGAGCGAAGCTGCTGGCCGGCGATACCCGGCGCGAACCCCGTACAAGTGCGTCGCCGCGGCCAGCAGCGCCGTGCTATGGCCGAGGCCGACGAGGGCGCCGGCGAGGATGACCCAATAGTTGCCGAACAGGATCTGGGTCGGCTCCGCGACGAACAGGCTGATCCCAGCGGCCAGCAGGATGAGCAGGCCCGCACCGCCCATCACGCCTGCCGGGACCGCGAACGCCCAGGTCGGGCTCAGCATCAGCAGGTAGCGCAGGTGGCGCCAGCCGTCGCGCCAGGGGCGCAGGTGCGGCGGGCGGCCGCGCACGTCGCGCGAGAGCGTGGCCGGCACCTCGGCGATGCGCTCGCCCTTCAGCGCCGCTTTGATCACCATCTCGCTGGCGAACTCCATGCCGCTGCCGCGCAGCGCCAAACGCTTGACGCAGCCCTTGGTCAGCGCCCGCAGGCCGCAATGCGCGTCGTCGACGCCGGTGCGGAACAGCAGGTTAAGGATGCTGGTGAGCACCGGGTTGCCGATGTAGCGGTTCTTCCACGGCATCGCGCCGGGCGCGATCCCGCCGCGGAAGCGCGAGCCCATGCACAGGTCGGCGCCTCCCTGCAGAGCCTCGACCATCGCGACGGAGTCGCGGAATTCGTAGGAGCCGTCGGCGTCGCCCATCACCAGGTAGCGCCCGCGCGCCGCCTGGAAGCCGCCGGCGAGGGCCGCGCCGTAGCCGCGCTCCGCGACCGGCACCACCCGCGCGCCGAGGCTTTCGGCCAAAGCTTGGCTGCCGTCTGTGCTGCCGTTGTCGGCGATGACGATCTCCCCGGCCAAGCCTTTGGCGGCGAGGGTCTCGAGGGCGGCGCGCGCGCTGGCGATCGCGGTCGGCAGGGCACGCACCTCGTCGAGGCACGGCATCACGATCGAGACGTCGATCGTGGCCGCCGCCGCGTCGGCGGCGATCTCCCGGTTCTGCCCGCCCCGGTCCTGCCCGCCCATGCCGCTTCCACCCGCGTCTCGCCCGGGCGGCAGGATGGTTTGCAAAGCGTTGCGATTCGGTTTCGGCGGCCGCTCAGGCGCTGACGAAGCGGCCCGACGCTCGCGCGGGTCGGGCATCGGCCTCGGCCAGCACCAGGATCGCGCGGCCGGGCAGCGGCACGATCGCCTCCGCCGCGTGCGCGGCGGCGTCCGGTGCGACCGCGCCGGTCGCGGCGGTGGTGTCGAGGACCGTCTGCCACGGCCCGCCGATCACCGCGGCGAGGCGGAAGTCGCAGGGCTGGGGATCGGCATTGATCAAAATCAGGATGCGGCCGTGATCGAGGTCGTTGCCGATCTGCATCCCGAAGGCGCGACGGCTCTCGTCGGCCCAGGCGTCGGAATTCATCTCCGCGCCGCAGGGCGAGAGCCAATGCACGTCGCGCAGGGTGCTCCCGGGGGCGATCGGCGTGCCGTCGAAGAACTGCCGACGGCGAAGGGCCGGCCTCTCCCGACGCAGGCGCGTGAGGTTCGAGACGAAGGCGCCGAGATCCGGGTCGGGATCGGTCGACCAGTCCATCCAGCTCGTCGGGTTGTCCTGGCAATAGGCGTTGTTGTTGCCGCGCTGCGTGCGCGAGCGCTCATCGCCCATCAGCAGCATCGGCACGCCCTGCGCCAGCATCACGGTGGCGAGCAGGTTGCGCTTCTGGCGGGCGCGAATGGCGAGGATCGCCGGGTCGTCGGTCGGCCCCTCGACGCCGTAGTTGCGCGAGACGTTGTGGCCGTGGCCGTCGCGGTTGTCCTCGCCGTTCTCGGCGTTGTGCTTCTCCTCGTAGGCGACCACGTCGGCGAGCGTGTAGCCGTCATGGGTCGCAGCGAAGTTGATGCTGGCGAGCGGCGAGCGGCCCGACGGCGCGAACACCTCGCGCGAGCCGGTCAGCCCCTGGGTCAGCTTGGCCAGCTGGCCGGCATCGCCGCGCCAGAAGCCACGGGCGGCGTCGCGGAACTGATCGTTCCACTCGCTCCAGCCGCGCGGATAGCCGCCGAGGCGATAGCCGTTCTCGCCGAGGTCCCAGGGTTCGGCGATCATCTTCACCCGCGCCAGCACCGGATCCTGCGCCACCGCCTGGAAGAATGCGGCCTCGGCCGAGAATGCGGAGGGCGCCCGGCCGAGGCTGGTGGCGAGGTCGAAGCGGAAGCCGGCGATGCCGTAGGCGGTCGCCCAGTGGCGCAACGAATCCAGCACCATCTGCATCACCCGCGGGTGAGCGACGTCCAGGGTGTTGCCGCAGCCGGTGCAATCGACGTCGCGGCGGGGATTGTCGGGGTCGAGCTTGTAGTAGCTGGCGTTGTCGATGCCACGGAACGACAAGGTCGGCCCGGCATGGCCGGCTTCGGCGGTGTGGTTGTAGACCACGTCGAGGATCGTCTCGATGCCGGCGGCGTTCAGCTCGTGGATCGCCGCCTTCAGGCCGCCGAGGCCGCCGTCGCCGAGATAGCGCGGATCGGGCGCGAAGTAGCCGAGCGGCGAGTAGCCCCAGAAGTTCACCAGCCCCTTGTCGACCAGGAAGCGGTCGTCGGCGAAGGCTTGGATCGGCAGCAGCTCGAGCGCGGTGACGCCGAGCTTCCACAGGTGCTCGACGATCGCCGGATGGGCCAGCGCCGCATAGGTGCCGCGCTCGGCTTCCGGCACGGCCGGATGGGTCATCGTCAGCGCCTTGACGTGCGCCTCGTAGATCACCGTCTCGGAGAGCGGGCGGCGGATCGGCTGCAGCGCGAGGTTCGGAACCTCCGGCGCGGTGACGACCGATTTCGGCATGTAGACCGCGCTGTCGCGCCGGTCGATCTGATCCTCGCGCTGCAGCCCGCGGCGGTGGCCGTACAGGGCGTCGTGCCAGCGGATCCGTCCGCGGATCTCGCGGGCATAAGGGTCGAGGACGAGCTTCGACGGATTGAAGCGGTGGCCGCGCGCCGGCTCCCACGGCCCGTGCACCCGGTAGCCGTAGAGCTGGCCCGGCAGGACGCCGCGGAGGTAGCCGTGCCAGATGTCGTCGCTGCGGCAGGGCAGGCGGATCGTGCGGCGCTCGCCCGGCTCGAACAGGCAAAGGTCGACCGCCGTCGCGTGCTCGGAGAAGAGCGCGAAGTTGACGCCGCGCCCGTCGAAATGGGCGCCCAGAGGCGCCGGCACGCCGTCGTCGACGGCGATCATGCGTGACTGCGACACGGAATGGTCCCCCCGGCCCGGAGCCGGTGTGGACGCATCCGCGATCCCGGATCAAGCCGCCGGGCCGCATGGGCCGTGGAGAACGACGACGTCCGCCCCGAGATCACTCCGCCGCGGCGGCCGTCGTCGGCGGCTCGCGCTCGACGGTGCGGAAGTTCTCGAGCTCGGAGAGGAAATTGCGCGCCCACCAATCGACATCCTCGCGGGTCATGCGCTCGACCATCGGCTTCCAGCGCTCCAGGCGCTCGCTGCGCGGCATGTACAGGGCCGTCCGGATCGCCTCCGCGACCTCGAAGCGGTCGTAGGGGTTCACCATCAGCGCTTCGGGCAACTGCCGTGCCGCACCGGCGAATTTTGAGAGCACGAGCACGCCGGGATCGTCCTCGCTCTGGGCGACGACGTATTCCTTCGCCACGAGATTCATGCCGTCGCGCATCGGCGTCACGAGGCCGACGCGGGCGGCGCGATACAGCCCGGCCAGAACCGGGCGCGGATAGGCCTTGGTGACGTACTGGATCGGCGTCCACGCCGGGTCGCCGAGCGCGCCGTTGATCTCGCCGACCGTCTCGTTGACGGTGCGCGAGAGCTGCTCGTATTCCGGCACCTCGCTGCGGGACTTCGGCGTGATCTGGATGTAGGTGACGTTGCCGCGCTGGTCGGGGTTCGAGGCGAAGAAGCGCTCCACCGCCTCCATCCGCTCGGGCACGCCCTTGGAATAGTCGAGCCGGTCGACGCCGATCAGCAGCTTGCGGGTGCGCAGGCCAGCCATCGTCTCGCGCACCACCTTGTTCGAGCCCGCCTTCTCCGCCGCGTCCTTGAAGCCGGCGACGTCGATGCCGATCGGGAAGCTGCGGATCCGGGTCCGGCGCCCGTCGACCATCAGCGAGCCGCCGCCGAGCGGGATCGCCCGCAGGGTGTCGATCAGGTTGCGGGACAGGTTCTGCACGTCCGGGTCGGTCTGCAGGCCGATCAGGTCGTAGTCGGCGATGGCGCGGAGCAGGTCGTTGCTCGCCGGCAGCGTGTTGAACACGTCGGCGGCCGGCCACGGGATGTGGTGGAAGTAGCCGATCGGGTTGGCGAGGCCGAGGCCGCGAAGCTCGGCGGCCATCGGCAGCAGGTGGTAGTCGTGGACCCAGATGATGTCGTCGGGCTCGACGAGCTTGGCGAGCGCCCGCGCAAAGATGCGGTTGACGCGGCAATAGCCGGCGTAGTCCGAGCGCGAGAACGCCCCGAGACCGAGCCGGTAATGCATGATCGGCCACAGCGCCCGGTTGGCGAAGCCGGCGTAGTATTCCTTGTGATCCTGCGGCGAGAGGTCGACCACCGCGTATTGGACGCGGTCCCGATCGATCAGCGTCGGTTCCTCTGAGGGCTCCTCGCTGATGTTGCCGCTCCACCCGAACCAGAGACCTTCGTAGGCGGTGAAGGCCTCCTTCACGGCGACGGCGAGGCCGCCGGCGGCGACCGCCTTGCCGCCTTCTTCCGGAACCGCAACGCGGTTCGATACGATCACAAGGCGTGCCACTCAGGTGGGCTCCGGATCCTCAAGCGCGCCGGCGTGGAACGCGCAACGTCAACGTTTCTTGCCATCGTGAACGCGCGAGAGGTCGGCGCGATCCGTAGGGTTAGCCAAGCGCGAATGACTGCCGCGGGTCAAGCGATCGTTTGCGGCCGTCACGACGAAATCCGGGGCCTGTCCCCGCATCCGTCCCCGCCGCGCGGGGCGGCGGAGGCAGGAACGAACCTTGGCCGATCGCCCCTGAACGGAGGCTGAGCCGCGGATGTGCCGTCGTCCCCGGAACCCCCGGACGTGGACGATGTTACTCAGGCGAACTTCGCCCCGCTAAGACCCCGTGTTCGAAGGAGTCCCCTCATGGCCGCGTCCGAGATCCCCCACCCCGATCCGGCCAAGGCCGCAGCCAGCGAGCAGGCCGAGTGGCGCGGCCTGAAGGGCGACGTCGAGGGGTTGGCCGACGTCGCGGCCGAGCGCGGGCGCGGCCTGATGGATGCAGCTCGGGTTCAGGCGCAGACCTTCGTCGAGGGCCGCAAGAACGACGCGGCGCAGTCCGTCCACGATCTCGCCAAGACCCTGCGCGATTCGAGCAAGGACTTCGAGGATCGCCCGAACATCAAGGCGTTCTTCGACAGCGCTGCCGACGGCCTGAGCCAACTCGGCGGCTCGATCGAGTCGCGCAGCTTCGCCGACTTCTACGGCGATGCCGAGGCCTTCGCCCGCCGTGCACCGGTCGCGGTCGCGGTAGGAACGTTCGTCGCCGGCTTCATCGCCGCGCGCTTCATCAAGTCGTCGAGCCTGCCGCCGGAAGGCGACGCCCGCGACAGCTTCCGCGCGTGAGCGGCCCGGCCATGTCGACCGGATCGCAGACCCCACCCCCCGGCTCCTCCGGTGCGTCGCCCGCCGGCAGCATCCAGAGCCTCATCGGCGACGCGCTGCGCGAGACCAACGACCTCGCCCGCAAGGAGATCGCCCTGTTCCGCGCCGAGATGGCGCGGAACGTCCGCTCGCTGATCATCGGCATCGTCTGCCTCATGGCTTCGGCGGTCTTCTCCGTCGTCGCCCTGCTCGTGCTGATCGGCGCCTTCGTGAAGTGGCTGGCGACGATCGTCGGCTCGGAATGGCTCTCGGCCCTCATCGTCGGCGGCGTCCTCCTGGTCGTCGCGATCGGGATGGCGCTGTGGGGACGCAGCGCCCTGTCGTTCTCGACGCTCACGCCCACCCGTACCGGCCGGCAGGTCCGCCAGGACGCCCGCGCCCTTTCCGAGAGAGTGTCCGGATGAGTTCGATGAACGAGATGGAGCGGGACATCGAGGAGAGCCGCGCGCGCCTCGACGAGACCATCGACCGCATCCAGGGCCGCCTCTCGGTGTCCAGCCTCGTCGACGAGATGCTCGGCAACGCCCGCCGCGCACCCGCCGTCAGCGGTGCCTACGACGGAGCGCTCGAAGCGGTCCGCCGCAATCCGGTTCCCGTCCTGCTGATCGCCGCCGGCGTCGGCTGGCTGCTGCATCGGATGTCCCAGGACGCGACGCGTCGCCGGACGCAGGCTTCGGCCGAGCGCGTCCCGGTGCTCAACGACGGGGCGGCCCGGGTCTACGATCCGGATCTGCCCACCCGCCAGCCGAAACCCTCGCTGATGGACGAAACCCGCGCCTGACGGGCCGCCACCTGCGGACATTGCCAGCCGCGTACGAGTTCTGAAGGATCACGCCATGAGCGATACGAGCAAGTCGGCCACGACCGACAACCACCTACCGGACGACCTCGCCCGGGCCGCCGGCGCGAAGGTCGACCAGGGCCTGCACGCCGCCGGCCTGGACCCGGTCCACCTCGACCCGCATACGAAGGCGGCCGACCACACCCTGCGGGCGGATCCCACGGGCCTCCGCGATCCGATCGGACGGCCCGACGCGTCGCCGCACGATCATCAGGCCGGTCCCGGACCCGATGTCGGCAGCGTCGCCGGTCAGGCTCGCGCGGCGGCGGGCGATGCGGCGGATCGGGCCGCGGACTTCGCCGATCGCACGCGCGATCGTGCTGCCGACTTGGCCGACGACGTCCGCGATCGCCTCGGCGGTGCGGCCGACGAGGCCCGCAACTGGGTCTCCGGCGTCCATCGCGACCACATGCGCCGGATCGACGACGCGGTGGTGCGCGGCAGCGACCGGCTCGATCGCGGTCGCACCGCCGTCGAGCAGTTTGTGACCGAGAACCCGCTGCTGGTCGGCGTCGTCGGCGTCGCCGCGGGCCTGCTTCTCGGCGCGTTGCTCCCGCGTACGCGCCAGGAGGACCGCAACATCGGTCCCTATGCCGACGAGGTCCGCGACCAGGGCCTGCGCTACGCCCGCGAGTTCACCAGCCGTGGCCGCGAGTTCGTCGAGACCGCCCTTGACCCGGACAACATCCAGACCGCGGCGCAGAAGGCCGGCCTCAAGACCGAGCCCACGTATGAGGGCGAAGACCGTACCGCGCACCGGCTCTGAGCCGGCGCGATCGACCCGATCCGAGAGGCGGCACCGCGAGGTGCCGCCTTTCTTCGTTCTCGACCCTCGCGCCGAGAGACGGTAGGCACGCGACCATGAAGACCGCCGATTGCGACATCCTGATCGTTCCGGGCCTGGGCGGCTCGGAAGAGGGCCACTGGCAGGCGCGCTGGGCCGGCCGCATGTCGACCGCCCGCGTGGTCGAGCAGCAGTCCTGGCATGCGCCCGAGCCCGAGGCCTGGTGCGGCCGCGTCGTCGAGGCGGTCGCGGCCGCGATACGGCCCGTCATCCTCATCGCCCACAGCCTCGGCGTCGTCGCCTGCGTCGAGGCGGTGCCGAAGCTTGCCGAAGGACGCGTCGTCGGGGCGCTGTTCGTGGCGCTGCCGGATGTCGAGGAGACGCCGAACCTGCCCGACAGCGTGCGCGCCTTCGCGCCGCTGCCGCGCGCGCCGCTGCCGTTCCCGTCGCTCTTGGTGGCGAGCCGAACCGATCCGTACTGCCGCTACGAGCGCGCGGAGGATTTCGCCGCGGCCTGGGGATCGGCCCTGGTCGACGCCGGCGAATCCGGCCACGTCAACGTCGCGAGCGGCCATGGGCCGTGGCCCGAGGGGCTGATGCGGCTGGCCGGGTTCATGAAGGATCTTTGAGCCCGTCGGCTCGATCGCGCCCGGCGGTTAACCTCTCGTTTACCCAAGCCCGCGCTGATGGGTGCCGGATCACGGGCGATCCGGCCCGCGGGAGATCGACGTGACGCGAAAAGAGCTTCTGGTGCGACTGGACGCCGTGCAGACGGCGCTGGGCGAGCGCGCCCACACCTCCTTCAACAGCTCGATCTTCGGCGACGCCGCGCTGCTCAAGCGCATCGAGGCGTTCGAGGCCCAGCTCGTGGCCGTGGAGAAGCCGAAGGTCGCCGACTACACCGGCAACATGTTCACCCGCATCGCGAACCGCCGCAACGTCGAGGCGGTACAGAAGCGCGCGCAATCCTGAGCATCACGGCTTCGGCTCCGGCTCGGCCGGGCGGAGAAGCTCGCCGGCGACAACCGACAGGCGCGGCGGAGCCTCGCGCACGAACGGCAGCGGGCGGCAGACCGCGAGGGCCGCGAGGCCGAAGCGCGCGGTCATCAGGCCGTTGAGCACGCCCTCGCCGAGCTTGGCCGAGACCCGCGCCGCGATGCCGAGGCCGAGCACCTGCTGAATCATGCTCTCGCCGACCGCCATTCCGCCGGTGACGGTCAGGTGGGCGAAGGCGGCTCTGGCCAGGCGCAGGAAGCCGAGGAAGCCCGGGCGTCCGCCGTAGATCGCCGCGATCCGGCGCAGCAGCCGCACGGCGGAATAGATCACGAACGCCACGTCCACGATTGCCCGCGGGCTGAGCGCGGTCACGCCCGAGACCTGCTTGGCGGCGGTGGCGATGGCATTGCGCGCCTGCCGGTCCAGCGGGCTCAGCAGCTCGTGCTCGGCGAGGCCGATGCGATCGTCGACGTCGAGGATCGCGTCGGCGGAAGCCTCGAGCCGCTGCCGGCCCGCCGCCAACGCCGTTCGATCCGCATAGAAGGCGGCGAGATCCCGAACCACCCCCTGCGCCGCACTGTGATCGCGGGTCGCGATCGCCGCGACGGCGGCCTGGCGCAGGTGCTCGATCTTGCGCTCCCGCCACAGCCCGCGCACCTCGCGCACGATGATCGCCAGGAGAGCGAGGCCGGCGAGCGCCAGGAGCGCGAGCGCGACGCCGCCGAGCCAGGGCGCCGCCTGGAACAGATCGGCGATCAGCCGCTCGACCGACAAGCCGACCCCGAGGGAGACGAGGCCGCCCGCGGCCGACAGCAGCAGGCCGCCCCACGGAACGCCGCGCGACTTCGCCACCGGCACGGGCGTGCCGTCGGCGGCGTCGAGGATCTCGACCGGATCCTCGACGATGCGGACGCCGGTCGGGGCGGCCGGCATCGAAGGGATTCCCTCGACGGCCGGGGGCGCATCGGCGCTGGGGATGCGGAAGGCGCGCGGGCGCTGGGTCGAGCTCACGGCATCGTCCTCGGGGTTCTCGTCAGAGCCGCCATCACGTCAGCCTGTCGCCGATCAAAAACTGCATGGCCCGGTCGAGGCGGATCTGCGGCAGGTGGCCCGGACGCCCCAGCGCGTCGGGCTTGATCGATGGCGGGCGGAATCGCGGGAACCGCAGCGAGCCGGGCTCGACCGCGCCTTCGAGCACCGCCTCCGGGCGGGCGGGGAGATGGCCTGGGAACACCGCGGCCTCGGCCGTCCCGTCGAACACCTCGTCGCCGACCGTCTCGCCGGCCTCCGGCGTCCCGGCGACGGCGCGCAGCACGGCGTCGCCGTCGTGGATCGTGGTCTCGCGGGTGGCGCGGACCGACGCCAGGGCCACGGTGCCGACACGGGCGCCGGCGGCCTCCGTCCGGCGCATGGCGCGCGACACCAGCAGGCGCAGCAGCGCTTCGAGCCGATCGTGGCTGGTCTGGTGCAGGTGGTCTGCCTTCGTCGCGGCGAACATGATCCGGTCGGCCCGCGGTGCGAACAGCCGCGAGAGCAGCGTGTTGCGGCCGATGTTCAGGCTGAGCAGGACGGAATCCAGCGCCTCCTCCAGCTCCGCCAGCGCCGCCGGCCCGGCATCGACGGCGGCCAGCACGTCGACCAGCACGATCTGTCGGTCGACGCGCTGGAAGTGATCGCGGAAGAACGGCACGACGACCTTGGCCTTGTAGGCCTCGAAGCGCCGCTCCATCAGCCCGGCGAGCGTGCCCGGCGCGATCGTCTCGGGCAGCTCGTCGAGCGGGGCGAAGGTCAGGGCCGGCGAGCCGGCGAGGTCGCCCGGCATCAGGAACCGGCCCGGCGGCGTCGTCGCCACCATCTCCGGGCCGGCGCGGAGAGCCGCGAGATAGGCGGTGAAGGCGGCGCTCGCCCGCTCGGCCACCACCTCGTCTAGAGGCCCCGCCGGATCGAGCCCCCTCAGCATCGCGAGCCACGGCGCGGCCATCCCGCCGCGGCCGGCGCGCCGGGTCCCGGCGATGGTCGCCCGCGACCACGCTGTGTAGCTCTGCTCCAGGAGCGCGAGATCGAGCAGCCATTCGCCGGGATAGTCGACGACGTCGAGCATCAGCGTGCCCGGGCCGGAGCGCCAGCCGCCGGCGCGCTCGTACTCGATCGCGAGCCGGAACTGGCTGATCCGATCGGTGGAACGCGGCCAGAGGCGGGACTCCGTCAGCGCCGAGAAATGCTCCTCGAAGGGAAAGCGCGGAACGTCGTCGTCCGGCTGCGGCACGAGGCGGGCGCGGCGCAGGCGTCCCTCCTGCGCCGGGGCGAAGGCGGGGAGCGCATGGCTCTCGACAAGATGGTGGATGAGGGCGGTTGTGAACACGGTCTTGCCCGAGCGGGCGAGCCCGGTGACGCCGAGCCGCAGAGTCGGCTGGATCAGGAAGTCGCTCGAAGCTTCCGCGAAGGCCTTGACCGCGGAGCCGGCACGCGCGGCGAAACTCTGGATGGGCAAGGGCGGGCTCGGGGGCTCGGGAAACGCGAAGGGCCAACCGGTCGGCCGTCGCCGCTCAGGTGGCGCGGGGAGGGGGCCGCGACAAGGCTCGGTGAAGGCTACTTGGCCGCATCGGCCGTCGCCGCGGGGGTCGGACCGAGCCGGGCGATCGCCGCCTCCACGAGGGGCGGACCCGCGTGCAACGCGCCGAGCTCGACCCCCGACATCGCGCGCATGACGGGGGCGAGGTTCGGCAGCGGGCTGCCGTCGGGCGAGAACAGCGCGAGGTCGTCCGTGGCGCGCAGGCCCACGCTCCTGGCGATGGCGGCCGCGTAGTTGCCGATCCGGACCTCGTCGTTGCCGCAGAGCGGGGCCGGTGCACGCAGATCCCCCATCGCCAAGCCGGAGACCATCATCGGCAACAGGGTCGAATCGGCCACGAGGCGATCCGGCGACGGCACCTTGCGGTCGAGGAGCGCGGCGGGATCGTCCGCCCCGCTCGGGGCCGGAAACCGTACGGTCGGCGTCGGCCTGTCGGCGAGGCCGGTCGCGATATCCGCGACGGGTTTCTGCATCGCCCTGGCCTGGATCGACGGGCGCCGGGCCGGATGGCCGCTCATCCGGGCGAGCGGCGACCAGGGCTGCACCCGCAGGGCGGTGCGCGGCGCCCGCGAGACGCCGCGCCGGGCGCCGCCGGGAAGGTGGCGCGCCAGGAAGCGGGCCCGAAGCGTGCCCCCGATCCCGCGCGGCGCGAGGGCGGTCGGCTTGGCCCTGGCCGCAAGCGGAGCGGTGGAGACGCCGCAGGAGGCCGGCGCCCAGCGGCGCACGATCGCCAGGGCCGTGCGGCGTCCATAATCCCGGTAGTATCGCCGGAGCAGCCCGGCCGCGGCGTCGGCGCCGTCCGCCGCGGTGGCGAAGCCGGTATGCCCCTCGGCGTCGGCACCGATCTCGCCCGACCAGCGCGCGCTCTTGATGCACCAGTAATTGTTGAGCTTGGCGCAGCGTGCGACGTAGGCCGGCTCGGTGGGTGCCACCTGCGCGACCAGGGCGAGCGAGACCGGCCGAAGCTCGGTACCGGCCTGGCCTCGCCAGTTCGAGACCGCCCGCGCGACGTGCTGATAATACGGTGCCGCCTCGACCGACGGCGTTTGCAAGCCGACCGCGTGCGCCCGGAGCGCGTCGACAGACCCTTCGGCCAGCGGCGGCAGGGTCGTCAGGAGAAGGAGTGCGGCGAGGAGCACGGGCAGCCGGGAGGAAGCGTTGCGGACGACCAGGAACGGCCGGGGCGCATGGACGGTTCAGTTCGTCGAGACGGGTCGCAATGTGGTTTCGGGCGCCGACCGGTTACGGGTTGAGAATCGCCAGCGCCGCCGCGTGCATGCGCGGATCGCCGGCGGCGACGATGCGGCCGCCGCTGGTCGCGGGACCGCCGTCCCAGGCGGTGATGACGCCGCCCGCACCCTCGACGATCGGGATCAGCGCGACGATGTCGTAGGGCTTCAAGCCGGCCTCGACGACGAGGTCGATCTGGCCCGAAGCCAGCATGCAATAGGCGTAGCAGTCGGTGCCGTAGCGCGACATGCGCACGCGACCCTCGATGGCCCGGAACCGATCGGCTTCCGCGCCGTCCGTGAACAACCGCGGATCGGTGGTGGCGAGCATCGCCGCCGACAGGTCGGAGCAGCGGCGGGTATGGAGCGTGCGCTCGCCGCGCGAGCTTCGCAGGCGTGCGGTGCGTCCATCGCCGGTGAAGCGCTCGCCGAGATAGGGCTGGTGCATCAGGCCGCGCACGGCGCTCCCTTTCCGGGTCAGGCCGATCAGGGTTCCCCAGGTCGGGATGCCGGTGATGAAGGCGCGGGTGCCGTCGATCGGATCGAGCACCCAGACGCATTCCGCGTCGAGCCGCTCCGAGCCGAACTCCTCACCGAGGATGCCGTGGGCGGGAAACCGACCGCGGATCATGTTGCGCAGGACCAGCTCGGCGGCGCGGTCGGCCTCGGTCACGGGATCGAACGCGGCCGTGCCCGCCGCCTTGTCGGTCAGCGCATACTGGGCACGGAAGAACGGCAGGATCGCCTGGCCCGACGCGTCGGCGAGATCGTCCATGAACCGGCCGAGTTCGACGACGCTCATCGGCTTTTCCCCGTTCGATCCTGCATCGCGGCAGGAAGGCGGGTTTCGGCCGTTTCCGTCAAGCCTGCGCAGCCACCGGCATGGGGGACGGCTCCGGCTCGGCGTGCACATGGGCCAGCACCGTGTCGACGGCGCTGGCGAGCGACGAGACGTGCTCGGCCGCCGGGATGCTGCCGCGGCCGGCGGCATCGTCGTCCGCTTGCCACAGCCCGACGACGATCGGGACGTCGGGCATCCGGCGCCGAAGGCGATCGACGAGCCGTCGCAGGTGCCCCGGCTCTCCGCTGATCGCCAGGGAGACGATGCAAGTCATCTGCGCCTCGCCGGGGTCGAAATCGGCGATCTTCGCGCGCGACACGTCGCCGAACGGTACGATCCGCGTCCCGAGCCCGCGCTTGGCGAGGAGCTGTGCGAGGATCGCGGCCGCCGGCGTGTCGATGAAGCCCCGCCCCGCGACGCACAGCACCGCGCCCTCGCGAGACCACGCCGGCGGGATCTCCTCCCGGCTTGGCTGCGCCGCTTCGGGATCGGCCTTCGCATCCCCCTCGGCACCGTCGTCGGCATCGGCCGCAGGCGCGACGGGAACCCGGTCGTCGCGCTCGGCGAGCGCGTCGACGAGCTCGCTGACGGAGGCGCGGATGTCGGTCTTCTGCTCGAGGGTCAGCACGCCGCGGGCGGCGTCGCGGGCGGCGAGCTCGAGGCCCTTCAGAACCACGTCGTCGTAATAGGCCGACAGCGAGCAGGTCTGCAGGATCAGCTCGGCGTGCTCCTGCGCCTCTTCCGGGTCGTCGGCGAGGATGCGCTGGTAGAAGTTCTCGACAGGCGTCAGGGCGGCGCGGTTGCCGAACAGCACGTCGAGGAACTCGAGCTTGTCGATGTGCCGCCCCAGCACGACGAGGCAGACCGTCAGCGGCGTCGAGAGCAGAAGCCCGACGGGCCCCCACAGCCAGGTCCAGAAGAGAGCCGAGATCAGCACCGCGAACGGCGAGAGGCCGGTGGAATGGCCGTAGAGCATCGGCTCGACGATCTGGCCCGTCAGCGGCTCCAGCACCAGGAACAGGATCGCGGTGGCGATCACCATGTCCCAGCCCGGATCGACGGCCGCCGCCAGCAGGAGCGGCAGCAGGGCCGAGAGGAAGGCGCCGATATACGGCACGAACCGCATCATCGCCGAGACGATGCCCCACAGCACCGGGTTGGGCACGCCGATGACGTAGAGGCCGATGCCGACCACCAGCCCGAAGGCGGTGTTGAGCGCCAGCTGCACCACGAAGTAGCGGCTGAGCCGCCGCGCGGCGTCGTCCATCGCGACGGTGGTGCGGTGCAGGTCGCTCGATCCGGCGAGGCGGATCATCCGGTCGCGCAGATCCTCGCGCTGCATCAGGACGAACAGCAGCACGACGAAGACGATGCCGGTGGTGGCCAGCGGCTGCATCACCGGGGAGAGCAGGGTGCTCGCCGTCTCCAGCGGGCCGGGCGGCGTCTGGCGCATCTCGACGAGGACGGGAGCCGGTTCCGAGGCCGGCCGCGCCGGCTTGGTTTCGGGGCCGGGCTTCGCCTCCGCCTCGGGCTTCGGCGCCTTCTCGGTGTTGCCGGCATCGTGGATCGCCCGGCCGATATTGGCGACGTAATCGGTGAGATGCGCGACCGGGCTGTCGCGCAGGCCCTCGATCTTGCGCTCGATCGTCGAGCGGTAGCGCGGCGCGTCGCCGACGAGGCCGGCGACCTGGACGCCGATCAGCGTCGCCAGGGCGGCGACGATGCCGAGGGTGAACACCACCGCGGAGCCGACCGCGACGACGCGGGGCAGGTGCCAGCGGCGCAGGAGCGCGACCAGCGGTCCGAGCACGAAGGACAACAGAACCGCGATGACGATCGGGATGAAGATCTCGCGCCCGACATAGAGCGCCGCGATGATGATCGCGCTGACGAGGACCGGTGAGACCAGCGCCGATTTCGGGGTCTCGGCGGCGGCGATCCGGGTGGGAGACGGCACCGGGATGGGAGGGTCGTCTGTCTTCGTCGCCATGCCGCCACCGAACCGTACGCTCACGCCCGCAACGCCCGTGCATTCGCCGGTGCGAACGGGGAACGGCACGGCGCCGCGAAACGATCCCTCCCGTTGCGGCGGGTTTTCACGGGCTCGTGATCGTCAGGCTTGCGCAACCCCTGCGCGAATCACGTCGCCGACATCCTTGAGCGTATCGAGCGACCAGCACAGGCTCATCACGCGGCGGGCCTGCGCCGCGGGCAGCACGCCGTCGGCGAGATCGGTGAACTTGCGCTCCAGGGCGGCGTCGCTCATCGGACGCTCGACGCTGCCGATCGCGTGCTCGATGCGGCGGTGCAGCGTGCGCCCGTCGGCGAGCGTGACGGTCATGTCGACCTGTGCCGCCGCGATCCCCGGCGTGACAACCGGCACGACCTTGTCGCGCAACGCGACGACGACGGGATCGCGAACGGCGCGGTCGCTGAACTGCTTCTCGCCGGCCGCGCCTTCGACCAGCGCGACGGCAACCGCGTGGTAGATGCTGAACTTGCCTTCCAATCCCGCCTGCGGGGCGGTCTTGCCGGTGAGCTCGAGCACGAGGGGATGCACCTTCAGGTCGACGCGCGCGATCTGCTCGGGCTTCAGGTGCTCCTCGTCGCGAAGCTGGATCGCGGCATCGATCGCCGGATGCATGACGATGCCGCAGGCGAACGGCTTGTAGGTGTTGAGCAGGCTCTCGTACCGCGTGCCGAGCCCCTCGGTGATCTCGCGATAATCCCGCTTGGTCGAGACGGTGTTGGCCCAGCCACGCTTGGCCTCGATCATGCCGTCCGACGAGGTGAAGCCCTTGGCCGCGAGGATCGCGGCGAACAGGCCGTTGGCCGCGGCGCGGCCGGGGTTGAAGCTCTTGTTCATCGAGCCGAACGATTCGCGTAAGCCCACCGGCTGCGAGGCGGCCAGCCCCAGGGCGAACACCATCTGCTGCTCGGTGAGGCCCATCAGCTTGCCGGCGGCGGCCGCCGCCCCGAACACGCCGGCGGTGCCGGTGATGTGCCAGCCGACGTCGTAGTGGTTGGGATAGACCGCGTTGCCGATCCGGCACTCGGTCTCGATTCCGAGCACCAGCGCGTCGAGGAAGTCGCGCCCCGAGACCGGGTGCATCTCGGCATAGGCGAGGATCGCCGAGGCGACCGGGCCGGCCGGGTGGATGACGGTCTTCAGGTGAGTGTCGTCGTAGTCGAAGATGTGGCTCGACACGCCGTTGAGGAACGCCGCGTTCATGATGTCGAAGCGCTCGGAGCGGCCGAACAGGCCGGCCTGGGGCGGCCCCGAGAACGGCGCGAGCGCGGAGACCGCCACGTCCAGCGTCTCGTGATGCGAGCCGCCGATGGCGACGCCGACCCAGTTCAGGAAGGTTCGCGTCGCCTCTCGGCGCACCGCCTCGGGCAGATCCTCGAACCGGGCGTTCACGACCCAGCGCGCCAGCGTGCGGGTGACGTCCTTCGCCTCGGCTGGCTTCGGTGCAGGAGCATCCGCGGCATGTGCCGAACCCCCGAGGGTGGGGCCTGCGAGCGCCAGACCCGCTGCTCCGATCAGCGCGCGTCGATCGATCCGTGACATGGCATCCGCGTCCCTGCTGTTCCGGCTTGGTTCGCGCGCCTCCTCGGAAGGCGACGCGCCGGTATCGGGGCGGGACATAGCGCACGCCCACCACGAACGGAGACCGCGTAATTTCAATCTTCAGTCTGTGACACGACTTCAATGGAAGCTGCGCCGGGGGCCGGCGCGATCGGCCGGCTCAGACCACCACCGCCATCGCATCCTGCGCGCCGACGCCGAACACCCGCTTGTAGCGCGCAACGGCGTCCGCCGGCCCCTGCGCCTTGGTCGGGTTGTCGGAGATCTTCACCGTCGGGCGCCCGTTGGCATGGGTCACCTTGCAGACGATCGAGATCGGATCGAGCCGGCCCTCCGGCACCAGCCCGCGAAAATCGTTGGTAAGCAGGGTGCCCCAGCCGTAACCGATCCGCAGGCGCCCGTAGAAATGCGCGTGGATCCGCTCGATCGTGTCGATGTCGAGCCCGTCGGAGAAGATCGCGAGCTTTTCGCGCGGGTCGGCGCCGCGGGAGCGCCAGAACGCGATCGCCTCCTCGCCGCCCTCGATCGGGTCCTTCGAATCGATGCGGATGCCGGTCCAGTCGCCGAGCCAGTCGGGCGCGCCGGCGAGGAATCCGGTGGTGCCGTAGGTGTCGGGCAGCACGACGAGAAGGTTGCCCTCGTAATCCTCCTGCCAGTCGCGCAGCACGTCGTAGGGCGCGCGGGCGAGCGCCGCATCGTCCTCCGCCAGGGCCGCGTAGACCATCGGCAGCTCGTGCGCGTTGGTGCCGACCGCCTCGACCTCGCGGCGGAGCGCGATCAGGCAGTTCGAGGTCCCGAGGAAGCGCTTGGAGCCCAAGCCCTCGTCCATCGCCTGCACGCACCAGTCCTGCCACAGGAAGCCGTGCCGGCGACGGGTGCCGAAATCGGCGATCGACAGGTCGGGCAGCTTGCGCAGGCGCTCGATCTTCTCCCAGACCCGCGTCATCGCCCGCGCGTACAGCACCTGCAGGTCGAGCTTGCCGAGGTCGCGCAGGACGGCGCGCGAGCGCAGCTCGTTCAGTATGGCAAGCGCTGGCACCTCCCACATCGTGGTCTCGACCCACGGTCCGTGGAAGGTGAGCTCGTACTGCCCGTCCCGCGCCTCGAGCTGGTATTCGGGCAGCCGAAACCCCTCGAACCAGGCGATGAAGTCGGCCGACAGGATGCGGCGGCGCCCGTAGAAGGCGTTGCCGCGCAGCCAGGTCGCCTCGCCACGCGACAGGCGCAGGGAGCGGGCGTGATCGAGCTGCTCGCGCAGCGCGCCGGCGTCGACCTCGTCGGCGATGCGGATGCGGGTCGTGCGGTTGTTGATGCCGAAGGTCACCGCCACGTCGCGGTGTCGGCGCAGGATCGTCTGCGCCATCAGCAGCTTGTAGAAGTCGGTGTCGAGCAGCGACCGCACGATCGGGTCGATGCCGAAACTGTGGTCGTGCACCCGCCGCGCGAGATCGAGCATGTCTTTGGAACCTCGGGGCGGGCGTCACGGAGCCCCGAGGGCGCATGACCGGCAGCCCTGTGTCAACGGAGGCGGCGGCGCGGGCACGAAAAAGGCGGCGCGCCGCACCGGGCACGCCGCCTGTCGTCGCGAAGGCGGCTCAGGCCGCCGCGATCAGGCGAGGTCGACCTTCTTGGTCTCCGTCTTCGGGCTCTCGCCGGTGAGCGAGGCCTTCACGTAGCCGAACAGGTGCAGCATCTTGCTGTTCGGGCTGTCCCAGTACTCGCCCTGCTCGGGGTGGATGCGGAGCAGCGCCACCTCGGGGTCGTCCTTGCCGTTCGGGAACCAGGTCTTCAGGCTCTCGGTCCACTTGGCGTCGATGATCGCCTGGTCGCTGACAATCTCCGCCTTGCCGGCGATGGAGACGTAGGTCTGGCTCGACGGGTCGGAGTACGACAGGTTGATCTGGTTGTCCCGGCCGATCTCGGCGGTCTTGGGCGAGTGCAGCTTGGTGAAGAACCACAGGTCGCCGTTCTCGTCGATGTCGTTGTTCCACATCGGACGGCTGTTGAGCGTGCCGTCGGCGTCGGCGGTGGTCATCATCGCCACTTTGACGTCCTTGACCAGCTCGAACAGCTTCTTCGCGCCCTCGTGGTCGCGGTGATTGCCCTGATGCATCGCGTAGGTCTCTCCAGATGTTGACGGCGCACCGGCTCTCCCTGCCGCCCGCGCCGGCGGTCGTTTCACAACGGATGACGCATCGGTTGGTTCGATCGCCTGCGCACAGGCGCCGCATGGTGGTAGGCCCGCTTCGGCTGGCGTTTCCGGCACGGCTGTTTACATGGGCCGGAACCATCCCTTTCGAGATCCAGAGACGCCGGACGCGGCGAAGGAGGCCGACCGTGGCGATCACCCGAGACGACGTGCTGCGCGCGCTGCAAAGCGTGACCATCGATACCGCCGGCACCACCCTGCCGGCGTCCGGCCGCCTGTCGCAGGTGGTCGTCGACCCGACCAACCGCGTGATGTTCTCGATCCTGATCGACGCCAGCGAGGCGGCGCGCTTCGAGCCGATCCGCCGGTCGGCAGAGGGCAAGGTGCTGTCGATGCCCGGCGTCTCGGGCGTGTTCGCGAGCCTCACCTCCGAGCGCGGCCCCGGCATGCCGGAGCAGAGCAAGGCCGCCCCGGTTCCGGTGAATGCCGCGCCGCCGCGTCCCGGCGCGCCTCCCGGCCAGGGGCCGGCCCTGCCGGGAGTCCGCCACATCGTGGCGGTGGCCTCGGGCAAGGGCGGCGTCGGCAAGTCGACCACCGCCTGCAACCTCGCCCTCGCCCTGAAGGCGCAGGGCCTGAAGGTCGGCCTGCTCGATGCCGACATCTACGGTCCCTCGGTGCCGAAGCTGTTCGGCCTCTCCGGCAAGCCGAAGGTGGTCGACAACCGCAGCATGGAGCCGATGGAAGGCTACGGCCTCAAGGTGATGTCGATCGGCTTCCTGATCGAGCCCGAGACGGCGATGATCTGGCGCGGCCCGATGGTGCAGTCGGCGCTGACGCAGATGCTGCGCGACGTGCTCTGGGGCGAGCTCGACGTGCTGATCGTCGACATGCCGCCGGGCACCGGCGACGCGCAGCTCACCATGGCCCAGGCGACGCCGCTCTCGGGCGCCGTGATCGTCTCGACCCCGCAGGACCTCGCGCTGATCGACGCGCGGCGCGGCGTGACGATGTTCAAGAAGGTCGCGGTGCCGATCCTCGGCGTGATCGAGAACATGGCGACCTTCATCTGCCCGAACTGCAACCACGAATCGCACATCTTCGGCCATGGCGGCGCGCGGATCGAGGCGCAGCGCCTCGGCGTGCCGTTCCTCGGCGAGGTGCCGCTGAACATGACGATCCGGGAATCGTCCGATGCCGGCCAGCCGGTCGTCGCCGTCGCCCCCGACGGACCGCAGGCCCAGGTCTACCGCGAGATCGCGCGCAAGCTCTGGGACAACCTGACCGCGGCACCGGCCGGCCGGGCGGCGCCCAAGATCGTCTTCGAATAGGCGCGACGATGCCGCCGGTCCTGGGCCTGATCCTGGCCGGCGGTCTCGCCCGCCGCATGGGCGGCGGCGACAAGGTGCTGCGCACCCTCGGCGGCCGGACGCTGCTGGAGCGGGTGACCGGGCGCCTGGCGCCGCAATGCCCGGCTGGGCTGATGCTCAGCGCCAACGGCGACCCGACGCGGTTCTCCGGCTTTCCGGGGCCGGTCCTGCCCGACGGCGTCGCCGGCCATCCCGGCCCGCTCGCCGGCATCCTGGCCGGGCTGGACCATGCGGCCGCGTTCCACGCCGACGTGGACGCCGTCGTCAGCGTCTCCTGCGACGCGCCGTTCCTGCCGCTCGACCTCGTCGCCCGCCTCGCCGCAGCCCGGGAGGCGGCTGCGATCCCGGTCGCCGCCTCGGGCGATCGCGAGCACTACACCGTGGCGCTCTGGCCGATCCATCTGCGGGCAGAGTTGCGTGCCGCGCTCGTCGAGCGCAACGAGCGCCGCGTCGGCGGCTTCATCGGCCGTCACGGCGCCGCGGTGGTGCGCTGGCCGATCGAGCCGATCGACCTGTTCCTCAACGTCAACACGCCGGAGGATCTTGAAACGGCGGAGAGGCTGGCCGCGATCGTCGAGGGATCGGGCACCACCTGAGAGGGCGTCCGCGCAGGCACGAACGCGTTCAGCAGCCGCGGCTGCGAATCTAGTTCAGACGCTGGGGAGGGATGGTGCCCAGGGACGGAGTCGAACCGCCGACACTGCGATTTTCAGTCGCATGCTCTACCAACTGAGCTACCTGGGCCTTCGCCGATCCGCGTGGCGGCTCGACAGGGCGGGGGTATAGTCAGTGCCTCCGGGCCTGTCCAGCCTGATCGGGCGCATCGGCTGGATGATTTTCCCGCTATTCGTGCTCGGGTTTCCGGGCGGCCGGCAACGCGTCCTCGTCCTCGTCATCGGCGGCCGGGATCACGTAGCGGTCGCTGAGCCAGCGGCCGAGGTCGATGTCCGAGCAGCGCTCCGAGCAGAACGGCTTCAGCTTCGGATCGGCCGGCTTGCCGCAGATCGGGCAGGGGGGCAGCTTCGCGACCGTCGTCATGCCATCGCGCCCCAGCCGGCCCGCACCGGGAACCCCTCGCCGTCGAGGAGCGCCATCGTCTCGTAGAGCGGCAGGCCGACGACGGCCGAGTGCGAGCCGACGAGCTTGACGACGAAGGCGCCGGCCAGCCCCTGGATCGCGTAGCCGCCGGCCTTGCCGCGCCATTCGCCCGAGGCGAGGTAGCTGCTCATCTCGCGCTGGGACAGGCGCTTGAACCGCACCCGGCTCTCGACGATGCGCTCGCGCCGCGCGCCCTTCGGCGAGAGCAGGCAGATCGCCGTGAACACGCGGTGCTGCCGCCCGGAAAGCAGGCGCAGGCAGTCGGCGGCCTCGTCGGGCACCTCGGCCTTGGGCAGCACGCGGCGGCCGACCGCGACCACGGTGTCGGCCGCCAGCACCCAGCTCTTCCCGCCGTGCTCGTGGAGGTGGAGCGCCCCTTGCGCCGCGGAGAGCTTCAGCCGCGCGAGCCGCCGGGCGAGCTCGCGTGGCGATTCGGACTTCAGCGGCGTCTCGTCGACGTCGGCGGGAAGCAGGGCGTCCGGCTCGATGCCGATCTGCTGCAGGAGCGCGAGCCGGCGCGGCGAGGCCGAAGCGAGGATCAGCCGCGCGGGATTGTCCGCGGGCGCGGCCAGGGGGGAAGGGGCGTCCATGGATCTCGGATCGGTCCTCGGCCGGCGCCGCCCACCGGAGGCGGACGCCGCACGCATCGTGGGTGCAGGTCCGACGGGTGATAGTGGAACGGCGTCGCCATGGGAACGGATACGGCGGCGATGGCCTGCGCGCGGCGATCGTGTGGCCGCTGCCGGAGCATCGCGTGCCGGGCTGCCGCCCGAAGAAGATGTTTCGCGGTGCCCGTCCATGACCGCAGGACCATCGACCCCGTGGACAACGTCGGCGGCTCTGCTATGGTCCAGCCGCGCTGCCGAAACGCGGCCCGGCGCGGGCGTAGTTCAGTGGTAGAACGTCAGCTTCCCAAGCTGAATATACGGGTTCGATTCCCGTCGCCCGCTCCAATCCGATCGTTCTGCCCCTTTCGAATCGGTGGTGTGTCCCCCTCTCCCTTCGAGGAGGCGCGACGCACGCAGGTCGGGTCGAAACGGTCCTTACCGATGCCGGTGCTTAGAGCGCTGGATCGGCCGCACGAGACCTGCCGTCACACCGGCCAGGCGGCTTCGCGGTAGGCGCTGTCCCAGAACATCCATTCGAGCCTAGTCGCGTGGGTGAAGGCCTTGTGCATGCGCTCGCGAACGGTGGACGATGCCCCGCGGGCGGCTTCGTCCGTCGCCGCGATCATCCGGGCGACGGCGTCCTGGAAGTCCGTTCCGGAATAGGTGTCGATCCAGGCGCGATAGGGATTGCCGGCGCTCTCGCGCGCCAGGATGTCCCGCCCGACCTCGGCGTAGATCCAGAAGCACGGCAGCAGCGCCCCGAGCAGCACCTCGAACGGCTCGGCGTAGGCCGTCGCCATGAGATACGCGACGTAGTGATCGCAGGCCGGCGTCAGCGGCGTCGCCGCGAAGGCCTCCGTGCTGATGCCGTAGTCGCGGAAGAAGCCGCCGTGGAGCGCGCGCTCGACGACGATCGCCTCTTCCGCCGCCTTGGCGAACAGGACGATGCCGTCGGGCTCCGGCGCCTTGGCGGCGGCGAGACTCAGGGCGCGGCCGAAGCCGATGAGGTAATGAGCGTCCTGGACGATGTAATGCGTGAAGCGCGACCGGCCGAGCGTGCCGGCCGCAAGCTCGGCGTTGAACGGCATCGTACGGATGGTCTCGTTGAGCGCGGCGTTGCGCGCCCACGCGGCTTGCGAGAACGTGCCGGTTTCCGCATCGCCCATGGTTCGGCCTCTCGTCGTGTCGCGCGGCGCGGCCGCCGCCGGATCGGTCAGCCCTGACGCTGGGCTTCGGTGACGGCGACGTGGATCAGCTCGGCCAGCGTCCGCACGCCGAGCTTCTGCCGCATCTGCGAGCAGGCGTTGGTCACGGTCTTGTAGCTCACCGACAGGTCGGTCGCGATCGCGCCGTAGGATTTGCCCTGCGCGAGGCGCGCGAGGATCTGCTGCTCGCGCGGCGTCAGCTGGGATTCGGGGGTGCGGCGGGCGTCGGTGCGCAGCATCGCGACCTCGGTGGCGAGGCGCCGGTCGAGGTAGACCTGCCCCGCCCGGACCTTCTCGAAGGCCTCGAACAGCTCGGCCGAGGCGTGGTCCTTGAGCACGTAGCCGAGCGCGCCGGCCTCGAGCGCGCGTGCCACGATCACCGGATCGTTGTGCATGCTGAACACGAGGATGCGGGTCTTGGGCTCGACCGCGCACATGCGGCGGATCAGGCCGAGGCCGGCCAGGCCGCTGCCCTGGAACGTCAGGTCGCAGATCACGATCGGCGGGCGCAGGCGGTGGAACGCCCGGTAGCCGTCGACCACGGTGGTCGCCTCGGCCACCGTCTCGATGCCGGCATCCTCCAGCACCCGGCGGCAGCCCTGGAGCACGATCGGATGATCGTCGATCACGAGGACCGGCATCCGGGTCTCGACGGCGACGGGCTTCATGGCAAAGGCGTTCATCGAGCCGGGAACTTCATCGGGGGATCGCTCGGGATGGCGAGGCCGCTCAGGCGGATCGCACCGGGTCGGCATCGTCGTCCCTTTGCGCATCCACGGGAATGATAATGCGGACAACGGCGCCCGGGGGGTGCTTGTCAAGAACAAACGTTCCGTCCAGCGCTTCGACGCGCTCGCGCATGCCCGAGAGCCCGAGGCCGGTGCCGTGATCGGGCGCGAACCCGGTGCCGTCGTCGGCGATCGACACGACCAGCGAGCCGCTCCCCTCGCGCGCCTCGGCGGTGACCGTCGCGGCGTGGCCGTGACGCACGGCGTTGGTCATGCTCTCCTGGATGCAACGGAACACGGTGAGGTCGGCGAGATCGCCGTAGCCGCGGGCGAGCCCTTGGAACCGCCCGGTGAATCGGGTCTCGGGGTGTCGGCGGGCAAAGTCGCGCAACAGCAGGCCGAGGCAGTCGGCGAGCGGAACCTGGCCGAGCGCGTGCGGACGCAGACGGTTGAGCAGGTCGCGGTTGCGGCTCTGCACCTGACCGACGATCGCCGCGATCTCGGAGGCGCGCGCCAGGAGCTTGTCCCGGTCGGGCTCGGCCGTGCCGGTCGCGAGCCGCTTCACGGAAGCCGCGTTGGCTTCCAGGGCGAACAGGCAGGGGCCGAACTCGTCGTGCAGTTCCAGTGCCGTGCTGCGGCGCTCGTCGTCCTGCGCGGTCAGCAGTTGCCGCTTCAGGCGGCCGTTGGCGGCTCGGACGGCACTCAGCGCTTCCGCGACCTGGTTGAAGCGAATGGCGATCACCGCGAACTCGTGGGTCGCCGGGTTCTCGAGCCGCGCGGTGTAATCGTGTCGCTCGAGCTGGGTCAGGCCGTCGGCGAGGCGGCCCAGCGGCGCCAGCACGCGCCCGAGCGCAAGGTAGAGGGCTGCCAGCATCGCCGCGTTGATGCAGAACGTCGTCAGCGACAGGGCGCGCGCATAGACCCAGATCTCGTCGATCTCGTCCATCGGCTGCGTGGTGATCCGCGCGGTGCCGATCGTGCGGCCGGCGGTGACGATCGGCAGCTCATGCTGCTCGATCTTCGGCATGATCAGGTCTGCGAACCAAGCCGGCGCCGTCTTCTCCTGACGCGGCTGGCCGATCGGCGCGCCCACCGTCGCGCCGGCGGCGTCGCGCACCGTGACGCGGACGTGGCGCAGGATCTGGAAGCGCAGGTCGAGGGTCTGGAGCAGGCGTTCGGGCGGAGCCGCGTCGAGGAGGCGGATCGTGTCGGCGACGAGCGATTCCACGGTGGAGAGCGATGCCCGCGTCTCGACCTTCACCGCCGTGCGCGCGTTGATCACAATGACGCCGCAGGAGACCAGGGCCGCGACGACATCGATGGCGAGGACGACGGCGATCAGCCGCGCGCGGGTCGACCAGCCGCTCCAGAACCCGGCCGCCGGGATCGCCTGCGGTGGAACAGGGGAGGCGGTGCCGGGCGCGTCGTCCGGCGGTGTCGAGAGGGAGATCGGTCTGGCGCTCACGCCGCGCAGGGTGGCGGCGTCGCGCGGCGAAGTCCATGCCGCGCAGGCGCGTTCGGCATGCGGTCCACATCGCAGCCTTCGGTTGCAGACGGCGCTTGAGCCTCCGCGACGACCGGCGTAGCCGTGCCCACCATGGCCCTCGACGCGACCGATCGCGACATCCTCTGCGCCGCGCTCGCCGATCCCGCGAGCGCGTGGAACCTCGGCGCGTTCGGGGCGGCCGCCGAGTTCCGCCGGCGGCCGGACGAACCGTTCCGGATCCTTGGGGAGGGCCGGATTGGCCTGCGGACCGCCACGGGCGGCATCGCGCTGACGCTGACGGATGCGGTGCGACCGATCGCCTACGAAATGCCGGTGGGCGACGGATGGAGCCACGCGGTCGCGCTGTGCCTGCCGGCTGCGGATTTCGGCGCCGTCGCCTGCTCGCGGTTCACCGAGCTCGGCCCCGATCGCGAAGCGCTCGATCCGGCTCGGCGGGCGGCCGTGAGCTTCGATCTCGGTCTCGGCTCGGCGCAGGTCTCCGTCCGGGTCAGGACCGATCGGCCGGGACCGCTCGCGCGGCTCCGCGCGCATCTCGGCGCCGCACCGCCGGATTTCGATGGCGCGATCCGGCCGGAGGCGTTGGGCGGCGAGGCAGACTTGGTCGTCGTGGGACCGCTCGGGCGGATCGAGGTGTCGTCCGGCGCCGGCGATCCGTTCGGGCCGCGGGCCTACGTCGTGCCGAAGATCCTGCGCCGCCGCCGCACCCACGTGGCCACGGCGCCGATCCCGGCCGGCCTGGTGCCGGTGGCCCATCTCTACCCGCCCCATCCCTGTCGCGATTCCGCTTTGCGGCCGATCCCCTTCGAGCGTGCGCGGCACGACGCGTTCCAGGTTCTGCTCGCGCGCTGGGGCGATCGGGACGGCTTGACGCTGAAGGCGGCCGTCGCGGCCGGCGCATCGTCGCCCGTTCGGCCGGCGAGCCGATGGACCCGCGCGGTCGAGCGCGTGGCACGGGCGCAGGCCGTGCACCTCGCAGGTTGGCCCTGAGGCTCGACCGGGGCAGGACGCCCGCCGATACGAGTTCTTAAGCACACACCGTCTACGCAAGACCTCGGCGCGACGACGACTTCTCCACAGAAGATGCGACAGGTCGAAGCCCGGGGCTCGGCGCCGCGAAGCGGGGCGACATCGTTGCGCCGTATTGCCGGTTCTTGATCCACACTCGAGTTCCGCGTGCGGAACATCTTCGGAGGCGATGCGGCCGTGATGGGGAGATCGGTCGCATCCGCCTCGCGTGCCCGATGCAACCTCCTGCCATGATCGCCCCCCGATGAATGATCTCGCCCTCGACCCGTCCGAGACCCGGCAATCGCAGAAGACGGTGCCGCGTCCGGCCGCACGACGCCCCTGGGCCCGCATCGCGCTGTTCGGCGTGATCGGGGTGGCCGGGACCGGGGCCTTCGCCGCCGCGGCCAGCACCTACCTCTCAGGCCTCGCCGGACCGCAGCGCGCCAAGCCGATCGTGACGAGCCGGCAGGCCGCCGACTGGCCCGACCTGAAGGACGGGCTGCCGGCGCTGGCGACGGGCAGCCCCTCGTCGATCCCGAAGATCCGCGAGATCCTGCCGCCCGAGCCGGCTGAGCCCCCGGTCGTCGAAGCGCGGATCGATCCGATGCTGCGCGCGGGCTCCGTCGCCACCGACGCCGTACCGACATCTGCGACGCCCGCCATCACCCCGAACCCGCCCGTCGCCGCGAGCAAGCTCGCGACGCCGGCACCCGCGCCGAAACCGGTCCCGGCGCTTGTCGAGGTGCCGGTGATCGGCCCGGCCCGTCAGGCGACCCTGGTCGCGCCGGCCCGCACCGTGCCCGGCATCGCGCCGCTGGCGGCCGAGACCGTGCGCGCCAAGACCGAGACCGCGACCTACGCGGCCCTGCCGCCGGAGCCCCCGAAGGCGGTCGCGACCCGTCCGGCATCTTCGGTCGACGAAACGGCCAAGATCGAAGCGGCCAAGATCGAAGCGGCCAAACCTGAGCTGGCGAAGCGCGAGGCCGCGAAGCCCGAGCCTTCGAAGGCGAAGCCGCGGATCGAGGCGCACGCGAAGCCTCCCGCCGCCACGGCGGCACCAGCGGCGAGCAAGGCGGTCGCGGAAAAGCCGGCCGCCCGCAAGCCCGCGGCGGTCGAAGCCAAGGCAGTGCCCGCGGAAGCGCGGGACGAGGACACCGAGGTGTTCGGCATCAAGGTGCCGTCCCTGGCGCCGGCCGGGCGCAAGCTGCGCGAGAGCGTCGAGGCGCTCGGCGATGCGGTGAAGGGCATTCCCGACCGGTTCTGACCGGTCGGGTCGCTGCGAGGCAACGTCGGCCGCGCGCCGACGCCGCGCTCAGGCGCGCGGCTTGCGGGCGTAAGGCTTCGCCGCCTCTGGCTTGCCGATGTGGCGCTCGTGCTTGGCCGCGCGCGGGCTCTTGAAGCCGGCCGGCCCCTTGCGCTCGGCGACCGGGGCATCGCCGACCAGGGCCTCGACCTGGATCTCCGGCGAGCCGTTGCGGGCGAAGGCCTGCGCGAAGCGCGAGGCGGCGTTGCCGCGCACCTCGAACTTGGTCTCGCGGTCGAAGATGCGGATCGCGCCGATCTCCTGGCGGTCGATCCCGCCGCGGCGGGTCAGCATCGGCAGCAGGCGGCGCGGGTCGGCGTTGTCGCGCCGGCCGAGGTTGAGCCGGAACCACACCGCCGGGCCCATCGCCGCGATGCGCTCGGGGTCCATCGGATCGTAGGGCGGCCGGCTCGCGGAGCCGCGGCCGGACTGGTCGCCCGGATCGGTGACCTCCTCCGGCGCCGGCAAGCGGGTGCGGTAGACGCGGGCGAGGGCGGCGGCGAGCTCGAGCGGGGTGCGGCCGGTGATCAGCGTCTCGGCGAGGGCGAGATCCTCCTCGCCGGGCGCCTCGGTGAACAGCGGGTCTTCCAGCATGCGCTCGCCGTCGAGGCGCCGGATCTCGTCGGCCGACGGGGGACCGCCCCATTCGGGGCTGATCTTGGCGAGCTGGAACATCTGCTCGGCCCGGCGACGGCGGGCGTTCGGCACCAGCAGGATGCTGGTGCCCTTCTTGCCGGCGCGTCCCGTGCGGCCGCTGCGGTGCTGCAGCACCTCGGCGTCGTGCGGCAGGTCGGCGTGGATGACGAGCGACAGACCCGGCAGGTCGATGCCGCGGGCGGCGACGTCGGTCGCGACGCAGACCTTCGCGCGGCCGTCGCGCAGCGCCTGGAGCGCGGCGTTGCGCTCGCCCTGGCCGAGTTCCCCCGACAGGGCCACGGTGGAGAAGCCGCGCTCGGTCAGGCTCGCCTGGAGGTGACGCACCGCGTTGCGGGTGTTGCAGAACACGATCGCCGTCGGCGCGTCGGCGGCGCGCAGCAGGTTGAGCACGACGTGCTCGATCTCGCGCGGCACCACGCGAATCGCCCGGTAGGCGATGTCGGCGTGACCGCGGGTCTCGCTCTTCACCGCGAGGCGCAGCGCGTCGCGCTGGTAGCGGGCGGCGAGGCTGTCGATCGCCTTCGGCAGCGTCGCCGAGAACAGGAAGGTGCTGCGCTCGTTCGGCGTCGCCGAGAGGATGAACTCGATGTCCTCGCGGAAGCCGAGGTCGAGCATCTCGTCGGCCTCGTCGAGCACGACGGCCCTCATCTGGTCGGTAACGAGGGTGCGGCGCTCGAGGTGGTCGCGCAGGCGCCCAGGCGTGCCGACGACGATGTGCGTGCCCTCGTTGAGCGCGCGCGCCTCGCGGCGCGGGTCCATGCCGCCGACGCAGGCCGTGACGCGGCCGCCGGCCGGGCCGTAGAGCCACATCAGCTCGCGCTGAACCTGCAGCGCCAGCTCGCGCGTCGGCGCGATGACCAGCGCCAGCGGGGCACCGGCCGGCGCCAGCATCTCGGCACCGTCGAGCAGCAGGCCGGCCATGGCGAGGCCGTAGGCCACGGTCTTGCCAGAACCGGTCTGCGCCGAGACCAAAAGGTCTCTGCCGTCGGCGGCCGCTTCGAGGACGGCGCTCTGCACCGGTGTGGGTTCGGCGTAGTCATGGTCGGCGAGCGCCCGCGCGAACGGGGCGGGAAGGGTCGGAAACGGCACGGTGCGGGGCTTTCACGACCGTCCGTCCCGTCGGAACCGGCGCAGGGCGCAGTTCTCTGTCAGGCTCACCGGTCTCGACTCGGGTTGCGAAGCCCTATCCTCTAGCGCCTTCGCGGCGGTTCCGCCACGTCCCGGCCCGCATGGGGCGGTTGCGTGTGCGCAAGCCTTCCCGATCGCCTAAAGGTCTTTCGGGTGCGTGGGGCATCCGGGCGGATCGGACGGTAGATGGGCATGGCGCGGTTGGCGGTGGCGTGGGCGACGGTCGGCGCCTTCGCATGGTTCGGCAAGGACTGGCTCGGCGACCTCGACCGCCCGCTCTGGGCCCTGGCCCTGTTCGCCTGGCTGCTCGTCGCGATCTTCTGGTGCGCCTTCGGCGTGGTGCACGAGGCGGAAGAGCTCGCCGACCTGCTCGGCGAGCCGCTCGGCACTCTGGTGCTCACGCTCTCCATCGTCGTGATCGAGGTGGCCCTGGTCTCCGCGGTGATGCTCGGTGCCAAGGATGCGCCGACGCTCGGGCGCGACACGATGTTCGCGGTGCTGATGATCGTGCTGAACGGCGTCGTCGGGCTCGGCCTGCTGGTCGGCGGGCTCAGGCATCACCAGCAAAGCTACAACCTGCAAGGGGCGTCGGCCTTCCTGTCGGTGATCATCCCGCTCTCGACCCTCGCGCTGATCATCCCGAACTTCACCACCTCCACGCGCGATGGGACCCTGACCACGCTCCAGGCGGTGACCTTCTCGGGTTTCACCCTCGCGCTCTACGCGGTGTTCCTGCTGATCCAGACCGGGCGGCACAGCGATTTCTTCCAGGAGGAGGGCCACGCGGCGCGGGGCCGAGCCGCCGGAGCGGAACGCGAGGGGCCCGAGGGCGAAACGGCATCCGCCGGGAGCATCGTCCGGCACACGATCCTGCTGATCGCCAACATCCTGCCAATCGTGCTCCTGTCGAAGAGCCTCGCGACCATCCTCGACCACGGCATCGCCGCCCTCGGCGCCCCGTCCGCCCTATCGGGCGTGCTGATCGCGGCGATCGTGTTCACGCCCGAGGCGATCTCGGCATTGAAGGCGATCGCCCGCAACGAGTTGCAGCGCGCGATCAATCTCTGCCTCGGCGCCGCGACCTCGACCATCGGCCTGACCGTGCCGGCCGTGCTCGCGGTCGGCCTGATCACCGGGCAGACCGTGGTCCTCGGGCTCAAGCCGACCGAGATGACCCTGCTCGCCGTGACCCTGATCCTGAGCACGCTGACCTTCTCTGGCTTGCGCACCACGGTGCTCGAGGGCGCGGTGCACCTGATCGTGTTCTTCGTTTATCTGGTCCTGATCTTCAGTCCCTGAACCTCCCGCCCCGACCATGTCGTCGCGCGGGGCGATGGGATCGTGCCGACGGATCGCAGCCGGGGCGTCCGGCGTCCCGGCTTCGTCGATCGACCGATGAAGGCAGGATTGCCGTTCCTCCAAGCCGCTTTCCCGGGGCGGCAACGGACGATATCCGTCGGCCGACGGCCTCAGTATGACCCGAATCGGATGTCGGATTGCACGTCGGGGCGAGTGGTTTTCAACGGCGGAGCGGAGTGATGGCGCGTGCGGGCGTAGCGGACACGGTGAAGACCTGGGCGAACGCGGCCCGAGGCCTCGCGCTCGGACGGAACGAGAAACCCGCGATCCTTCCCGTCTCGCGGCCGGGAGCGCCCAACGTCGTCGATGCCGACATCCCGGTCGACATCGGCTGCATCAAGGTGTTCCGTTCGGAGAATTTTCCCGAATCCGGGCCGACCCCGTGGCTCGACCAGCCCGATGCCGCCGAGACGATCGAGCGGCGGCTGGCGCGCGGGGAGCTGACCCCGAAGCAGGCCGAGATGTGCCGCTTCTGGGTCGAGAACGGGTATTACGTCGCCCGCGGCGCGGTCGATCCCGACACGATCGACGCGGCCTGGGCCGCCTACGAGGCCGCGATCGCGCGAGGCGACATCACGCTCGCGCCGGAGAAGGCGACCGACGACGACCCCCATCCCGGCCGCTACCTCAACCCGCACCTGAAGGTCGAGGAACTCGATCACCTGCTCGAGCATCCGGTGCTGTTCAACTTCAGCAGCATGGTGCTCGGACGGCGGGCGATCCCGTTCCAGACCATCGCCTCGCACAAGGGCAGCCAGCAATCCGAGCACTCGGATTCGATCCACATGACGACCTACCCGCTCGGCTACCTCGCCGCCTGCTGGGTCGCGATGGAGGACATCCACGCGGATTCGGGTCCGCTGGTCTATTATCCCGGCAGCCACCGGCTGCCTTACGTGTTCAGCCACGATGTCGGCATCTCGACGGAGGATTTCCGCGAGAAGGGCTACGCGGCCTACGCCGAGCGCTACGAGCCGGCGATCAAGCACACGATCGCCGAGCACGGCATCGCGCCGCAGCGCTTCCTCGCGAAGAAGGGCGACGTGCTGTTCTGGCACGCCAACCTCCTGCACGGCGGCTCGCCGCGCAACGACGTGAGCCGGTCGCGCAAGGCGCTGGTGCACCACTACTTCGCCGAGGGCTGCGTGTGCTACCACGACCTCTCGGCGACGACCTCGGCGGTGCACGGCCCGGTGGAAAGCCTGCCGACCTGCGGCGCATTGAGCCCCGACATCAAACGGCGCAGCCAGATCGTCCGCTCCTGAATCCCGGAGCATCGCGAGGTCGCATCCGTCTCGCGCGCACCGGCCGCCACTGCGCAAAAGACCCTAGCCGCCGAACCGCTCCGTGCGGATCAGGCCCGGCGCAACGCCCGCCTCGACAAGCAGCGTCGCGGCCGTGCGGACGAACGGCGTGGCGCCGCAGACGAAGACCCGGGCCGGCTGGCCAAGCCTGTCGAGGGCTTCGGCGACCATCGCCGCGTCGATCCGGCGTCCGCCTTCACGCGTCGCGGTGAATGTCAGCGACAGGCCCGGCTCGGCGCCGGCACGCGCCTCGATCTCGGCGAGCGCGACGGCGTCGCTCCGCGTCCGGGCCGAATAGAGCAGCAGCGCCGGGATCTCGGGCGCGGCGACCGCGCGGTGGCGCAGCATGGCGAGCAGCGGCACCACGCCGGAGCCGCCGCCGACGAGCAGCAGCGGCCCGCCATCGGCCGGCCCCCAGGAAAACGAGCCGCCGATCGGCCCGCGCAGCTCGATTGCGTCGCCGACCTCGGCGATCTCGTGGAAGAAGCTCGAGACCTCGCCGCCCTCCAGCCCCTCGATCATCAGCTCGATCGTCCCCGAGCCGTCCGGCGCCGAGGCGATCGAGTAGCTGCGCTGCGCCCGGTAGCCATCCTCGGCGGTGAGGCGCACGTCGACGTGCTGGCCCGGCCGGTAGGCGTCGGCGATCTTGGTGCGCAGGCGAAAGCTCTTCACCCGCGCGGTGACCGGCGCGATCGCCGTGATCACGCCCTCGCGCCAGCGGAGATCGGGGGCCTCAGTCACCGGTGTAGCGCTGCTCGCGCCACGGGTCGCCGTACATGTGGTAGCCGCGCATCTCCCAGAAACCGGCCTCGTCCTTCTTGGTGAAGCGCAGGCCCTTCACCCACTTCGCGCTCTTCCACAGGTAGAGGTGCGGCACGAGCAGGCGGGCCGGGCCGCCATGGTCCGGCTCGATCGGCGCCCCGTCGTAATGCGTCGCGATCATCGCGCGCCCGCCGACGAGGTCGGCGACGGGGACGTTGGTCGAATAGTCGTCGTAGCCCTCGGCGAGCAGGAAATCGGTCGGGGCCGCGATCCCGGCATCGGCGAGGAGGTCGTCGAAGCTCACGCCCTCCCAGCCGGTGTCGAACTTCGACCACTTGGTAACGCAGTGGATGTCGCCCTGCCACGTGGTGCGGGGCAACGCCTGGAACGCGTCCCAGTCCCAGGATTTCAACGGCTTTGCGCCGTCCCGCAGCGTGAAGCGCCAGGTGGCGAGATCGATCACCGGGTTCGGCCCGATCTGGAGGATCGGGAAATCCTCGACGCGATGCTGCCCGGGAGGCAGCCGCTTCTGCGTCTCTTCCGGACTGCGCCGGCCGACGAAGCCTCGTGTCGCCATTCGTTTCGCTCCGATGCTGCTTGCGCCGGTTGCAGCCGGAATGGCCGGCGCCGTCAAGCACCGGCTTCAGCGAACGCGACGGCGGCGCTACGCTCGCCCCGCGGCACGCAATCGACAGGGCGACGACGATGGACCCGGCCTTCAAGGATCATTTCTCGTCCCATGCGGCCGGCTACGCCGCGCACAGGCCGACCTATCCGCCGGCGCTCGCCGCGTTCCTCGCCGAATGCGCGCCCGGTCGAGACCGCGCGCTCGATTGCGCCTGCGGCACCGGCCAGCTCTCGACGCGGCTCGCTGAGCATTTCGAGGCCGTCGTCGCCACCGATGCCAGCGCCGCGCAGATTGCGAACGCGACGCCGCATCCCCGCGTCGCGTACCGGATCGGGGCGGCCGAGCGGAGCGGCCTGCCGTCGGCGAGCGTCGATCTGATCACCGTGGCGCAGGCCGCCCATTGGCTCGACCTCGACGCCTTCTACGCGGAGGTCCGCCGCGTCGCCCGCCCGGGCGCCGTGCTGGCGCTCGTCAGCTACGGCATCCTCCACGTCGAGGGCGCACCCGACGCGGTGGTGCAGAATTTCTACCGCAACGTCGCCGGACCGTACTGGCCGCCGGAGCGCAGGCACGTCGAAGAGGGATACCGCTCGCTGCCGTTCCCCTTCGCGGAGTTCGTCGCGCCGGACCTCGCGATCACCGTCGCGTGGCGTCTCCCCGACCTTGTGGGCTACGTCGAGACATGGTCGGCGCTGCGGGGGCTCGAGACGGCGGTCGGCCGGGCGCCGGTCGACGCGTTCCAGGATGCGCTCGCCGCGTCGTGGGGGCCGGCCGAGCACCGGCGCACCGTACGCTGGCCGCTGGCGTTGCGTCTCGCGCGGCTGTGAGCGACAGCGTCGATCGGACGTCGAAGATTTGCCTCAAAGCACGCTGATCTGTGTTGCGATCCGCGGCCCAACACGAACGTGATCGTGCGATGGGCTTCGAAGCCTTCGGCGTTCGCATTTCGTTTACGAACTGGCCGGACATTGCGACCACGACAGATCCCGAGGGGACGAACCATGATCCGAATTCTTTCCGTTGCTCTCCTCGCCGGGAGCCTCGTCGCCGCAGCACCCGCGGCTGAAGCCCGTGACGGCATCGGCGCCGGCGGCGCAGCCGCGCTCGGCGTGCTCGGCGGCCTCGCCGTCGGCGGCGCGATCGCCTCCTCGCAGAACGGCTACTATCCTGGCCAGCCGGTCTACCGCGCCCCGCGCCCGGTCTACGTCGAGGAAGATTACGGCCCGGTCTGCCACTTCGAGCGCCGCCGGACGATCGACGCCTACGGCGACGTGTTCATCCGCCGCGTCCGCGTCTGCGAATAAGCGATCGATCCGCGGCCGGTGGCAGCACCGGCCGCGCTCAAGGTCTCGGCCGGTCCCGCGGCGCGGCGGGCTCGACGATGGCCGGGCCTGGGCCGCGCCCGAGCCGTTCCGCGCAGAAGATTCCGCCGAGCACCAGGGCCAGCGCGACGGCCTCATTGGTGCCGAAGGGCTCGCCGACCACGAGCACGGCGAGCCCGGCGCCGAAGATCGGCACGAGATTGACGAACAGGCCGGCCCGGTTCGGCCCGATCAGCTCGACACCGCGCATGAAGAACAGCTGCGCGGCCAGCGACGGCCCGAGCGCGACGAACACCACGATCGCCCAGCCCTCGATCCCCGGCCAGATCACCCGGCCGGACGCCGCCTCGATCGCCAGAAGCGGCAGGGAGGTGACGAAGGCCATCAGCGCCATCGCCGCGAAGAAGCTCAGCCCGGAAATGGCCGGGCGGTGCGGCAGGGCGATGGTGTAGCCGGCATAGAACAGGCAGGCGATGAAGATCAGCACGTCGCCGCGATTGAAGCCGAGGGTGGCGAGCACGTGCCAGTCGCCGTGCGTCGCGGCCACCGCCGCGCCGAGGAGGGTCACGAGCACGCCGATCGCTTGGCCGGACGTGACCCGGGTCCGATAGAGACCGTAGTTCATCAGAATCACCAGAACGGGGATCGAGCCCTGGAACAGGGCGAGGTTGATCGCGCTGGTGTAGGCCCCGGCGGCGTAGAACAGGCTGTTGAACGCCGTGTAGCCAAGGCCGCCCATCAGCAGGACGAGCCGCCAATGGCCACGCATGCCCGGCCAATCGGCCGCGATGCGGCGCCGGGCGAACAGCCACAGCACAACGCAGACCACGGCCCAGCGCAGCGACGTGATCGCTTGCGGCGAGACGTGGCCCGGCGCCCACTTCCCCGCCACCGCGTTGCCCGCCCAGAGCAGGGCGGTCAACGTCAGGAGGGGATAGGCCGCGACGGTCCGGGGAGGCGTGGGAATCGCCGGCCGCTCAGCGGCGGCGGAACTGGCCGCCGCGCACCGGCGGACGCGGGCCGGCCGAGCGCTCGTCCTTGTGACGGAACACGAGGCGGCCCTTCTCGAGGTCGTAGGGCGACATCTCGACGGTGACGCGGTCGCCGGCCAGCGTCTTGATGCGGTTCTTCTTCATCTTGCCGGCGGTGTAGGCGACGATCTCGTGGCCCTGGTCGAGCTGCACCCGGTAGCGCGCATCCGGCAGGATCTCGAGAACGAGACCGTCGAACTGCATCAATTCTTCTTTCGCCATTCACCCTCTCCAGTCGGACCGTCTGGAAGCAGGCGTTCCGGCGCACGATCTTTCGTCACGGCAATTCGATGAACGCGGCGGCGGCGGGTCCGTATCCGGAGGCGCCAAGCCATCGAGCGTCGGGCACGATGTAGGGGCCTCCTGCCACGCAAGCAAGCTTCGCCGCCTCGCGACCACGGCGGCGTCGACACAAAAAGCGCCGTTCCCGGACGATTCCTGTGCGAAACGGTTGATCCTACGGCGCCGTCTCGTTGCCCGCGTAATCGAGCCGGCCGTCCGGCGCACGCTTCCAGACCTTGAGGGCTACGGCACCCGAGCTGGGGTCGCCCTGCGCATCGAAGGCGATTTCGCCCTGGATCGTGCGGAAGGGCGCCCCCCGGAGTGCTGCGGCGACCGTGCGCCCGTCCCGAGACTTCGCCCGGTCGACCGCCTGCGCCAGCACCTCGACCGCCGCATAGGTCAGCCCGGCGAGCGCATCGGCTTCCGCGGTGCGGGGCGGGCGGCCCTTGACCTCGGGAAGCCGCGCCGGCTCGGCCGGGACGGTCATCACCGTCCCCTCGCCGGCGGACGACGCGAGCGTCGCGAAGTCCCGGTCGAGGATGCCGTCGCTCGCCACCAGCCGGGCGGTCGATCCGGCGTCGCGCATCGCGTGCGCGAGCGTCGACGCCTCCGGCGCCAGCCCGCCGAAGTAGACCGCATCGACGCGGGCGGCCTTCAGCGTCGCGGCGAGGTCCGCAGCGTCCCGGCTGCCGCGCGGCAGGCTCTCGAACGCGACCTCGGGCCTGCCGGCGGCCTTGAGCGTCGCGGAGACCGCGTCCGCAAGGCCGCGGCCGAAGGTGGTTCGGTCGTGGACGATGGCGACGCGGCGCCCCGCTTCGTGCGCGAGCAGGTAGCGGCCGGCGGCCTCGCCCTGCTGCGCGTCGCCGGCGACGATGCGGAACAGGGTCGCGTGGCCCCGGCGCGTCAGCGCGGCCCAGGACGCCCCCGGCGTGACCACGACGATGCCGGCATCGTCGTAGATCGCGGCGGTGGCGGCCGCGACCGAGGATTCAAGCGGCCCGACCACGAGGCGGATGCCGTCCGCGGCGAAGCGCCTGGCGACCGCGACGCCCTGCTTCGCGTCGCCGGCATCG
The DNA here is from genome assembly GCF_022829745.1 of Methylobacterium sp. E-016. Classification (NCBI taxonomy): domain Bacteria; kingdom Pseudomonadati; phylum Pseudomonadota; class Alphaproteobacteria; order Hyphomicrobiales; family Methylobacteriaceae; genus Methylobacterium; species Methylobacterium sp. E-016. The sequence goes on along the minus strand of NZ_JAKSYF010000197.1, from coordinate 14,205 downwards.
TCCGCGACCACCAGCGCGAGCTTGCGGCCGGACGCGCCGGCCGCGCGGTTGAGGTCGGCGACGGCCTGCTCGGCGCCGAGCCGCATGCCCTGGCCGAAGGCGGCGTCCGGCCCGGTGAGCGGCGCTGACAGCCCGATCTTGGTGACCGTCTGAGCCGCGGCCGGCGCAGCGAGCAGAAGTGCCGTGACGATCCCGATCAGTGCGCGCATCGAAACCCATACCGCAGCGGCCGGAGCGGCGGCCGCGATGACCTCGGGACAGCTTAGCCGCCGCGCCGCGCCGGCGAAAGCGAAGCGGCGCCGGTCCGACGGTCGATCAGCACGCCGTGTTTCCGGGCATGACGACCAGGCTTTCAGAGCGCGCCGTCGCGGATCGCGCCCGGATCGGCGAGGCTGTGCAAGACCCGCGCGGCGCTGTGGGCGAAGCGCAGCGTCACGGCCTTGCGGCGCGGGCCGGAGAGCGGGTGCTCGGGCGCCTCGCGGATCACCAGCCCGCCGAAGGCGTCGGCGACGATCAGGCCGCATTCGTCCGGGATCAGCGATTCCGGCACCGTGTCCGGGATCGCGAAGAAGAAGCGGTCGCAGAAGTCGCGGTAGTCGGGCCATTTCCGGTCGGCGCGGAAGTCCGCCACGCTCGACTTGATCTCCACGATGGTCAGGCGCCCGGCGCCGCACAGGGCGATCACGTCGGCGCGCCGCCCGTTGACCAGCGAGAACTCGGGCAGGGTGGCGCAGCCCATCTCGGAGAACAGGCGGCGCACCCCGCGCTGGATCCTCAGCGCCGTCGGCGACTGGCGCCGGTCGGGCGGCAGGATCAGGTCCGGCGCGGCGTCGACCGTGCGGGCTTCGGCCGGAAGAGCATGGGCGAGGGCTGACGACATCGTCTCTCGTGTGGCGGCCTGTGCCGAATCGGGACGGCGCATCTTGCCAAGCCCGGACAGCGCTTGTCACCTGCGGCCGGAGATCACGCGAGCGATCCTGCCAGCGCCGCGCGGATCGCGGCGAACCCGTCCGTGAGCGCGGCCGGGCCGGGCTGCAGGATCAACGGCGACTTGATCTCGTGGATGCGGCCGTCCCGCACCGCCGGGATCGCCGCCCATCCCGAGCGGGATGCGATGCGCGCGACGTTGACCTTCTTCCCGCACCACGAGGCCAGGATGACGTCGGGCGCCGCCGCGATCACGGCCGCGGGCGCGACGATCCGGTCGACGGCGGCGGCCATCCGGGCGCGGTCGGGAAACACGTCGTCGCCGCCGGCGTGGCCGATCAGCTCCGAGACCCAGCCGATGCCGGAGATCATCGGCTCGTCCCATTCCTCGAAATAGACGCGGGGCCGCCGACGGCCCGCGACCTCGGCGGCCGCCCGTGCCAACGCGTCGGCATAACCCTGCGCCAGGGCGTCGGCCCGGTCCGGCACGCCGACGAGGGCGCCGAGCGTGCGGATCATCGCGAGGCAGCCGGCGACGTCGCGCTGGTTGAACAGGTGCACGGCGATCCCGGCCCGGGCGAGGTCGGCAGCGATGTTCGCCTGGAGATCGGAGAAGGCGAGGACGAGATCCGGCTCGAGCGCGAGGATCTTCGGCAGGTCCGCGCTGGTGAAGGCCGACACGCGCGGCTTCTCGCGCCGGACCCGCGGCGGACGCACGGCATAGCCCGACACCCCGACGATGCGGCGCTCCTGGCCGAGCAGGTACAGCGTCTCGACGGTCTCCTCGGTGAGGCAGACGATGCGCTCGGGCGGAAACCGTCGCATCAGCCCTGGAACCACGCCAGCAGCCCGGCACCCGGTGCCAGAAGCACGAAGGCCCAGACGAGGGCCGAGAGGACGTTGGCCACCTGGAACGGCAGCCGGGCGACCCCGAACATGCCGGCGATCAGCGGCACCACCGCGCGGGCGGGCCCGAAGAACCGCCCGAGCGCCACCGCCGCCGCGCCCCAGCGCTTCAGGAAGACCTCGCCCTTGGCGACCATCTCGGGGTAGCGCCGCATCGGCCACAGGCGCTTGGCGCCCTCGCCGTAGGACCGGCCGAACTCGTAGGAGAGCCAATCGCCGAGGGCCGCGCCGACGGCCGCCGCGGTCACCACCGGCCAGAACGCGATGTCGGTCGCCCCGATCATCGCGCCGATGCCGATCAGGATCACGATGGCCGGCACCAGCAGCGACAGGAAGGCGATGGATTCGCAGAAGGCCAACGCGCCGACGATCAGCGGCGTCCACGCTCGGTGCGCCTCGACGAAGGCGAGGGCGGAGACGCGCAGCGATTCGAAATCCATGGTCCGCCTTGTCGAGGATGGGGGGTGCCGGGTGCGCGGGATGCCGAAAGCCGGTAACACGCCGCGGAGGCCACGCGTGCCGGGGAGATCGCGATGAACATCCTGTCGATCCAGTCCCACGTCGCCTACGGCCATGTCGGCAACGCCTCCGCGGTGTTTCCGATGCAGCGGCTCGGGGTCGAGGTCTGGCCGATCCACACGGTGCAGTTCTCCAACCACACCGGCTACGGGGCCTGGCGCGGACGCGTCTTCGACGGGCCGGCGGTCGAGGATCTGGTGGCCGGCATCCGCGAGCGCGGGGTGCTCGGCACCTGCGACGGCGTCCTGTCCGGGTACATGGGCTCGGCCGACATCGGCACCGCGATCCTCGGCGCGGTCGATGCGGTGCGGACCGAGAACGCCCGGGCGCTCTACGCCTGCGACCCGGTGATCGGCGACACCGGCCGCGGCGTCTACGTCCGCCCCGGCATCGCCGAGTTCATGGCTGAGCGCGCGGTGCCCGCCGCCGACATCGTGACGCCGAACCAGTTCGAGCTCGACCTGCTCACCGGCCTGCCGACCGGCACGTTGGCGCAGGCCAAGCGCGCGGTCGCCGCCCTGCAGGAACGCGGACCGCGGGTGGTGCTCGTCACCTCGCTCGTCACCGACGCGACCCCGCCCGACGCCATCGACCTGCTGGCCGGGGAGGGCGGCACGTTCTGGCGGGTGCGCACGCCCCGCCTCGACCTGTCGGTGAACGGAGCAGGCGATTGCATCGCCGCGCTGTTCCTCGTCCACTACGCCCGCACCGGCTCGGCGGCGCTGGCGCTCGGCATGGCGGCGGCCTCGGTCTACGGCGTCCTGCGGCGCACGCTGGCGGAGGGCTCGCGCGAGATCCTCACCGTGGCGGCGCAGGACGAGTTCGTGGCGCCGACCGAGACGTTTCCGGTGGAGACGGTCTGAGAGCGAGAGAAGGAACCTCTGGATGCCGCGCCGCTTCGTCACCCTGGACGTGTTCACGACGCAGGCCCTTTCCGGCAACCCGCTCGCCGTGGTGCTCGAGGCCGACGGGCTCGACGACGGGGCGATGCAAGCGATCGCCCGGGAGTTCAACCTGTCGGAGACGGTGTTCGTGATGCCGCCGGACGAGCCACGGCACCGGGCGAGGCTCCGCATCTTCACGCCGACCCGCGAGCTGCCCTTCGCCGGGCATCCGACCATCGGCACCGCAATCCTGCTGGTACTGCGCGAGGCGCGGCCCGAGTGGGCCGACGCCGTCGCGTTCGGCCTCGAGGAGGCGGTCGGCACGATCCCCTGCGTGGTCGAAACAGGCGACGGAGGGGGCCGGGCCCGCTTCAGGCTCCCGATCCTGCCGGACTACCTCGGCGAGGCTGCCGACGCCGCCGCTCTCGCGGCCGCGTTCGGGCTGGCGCCCGATGATATCGGCTTCGGGCGGCACCGGCCGAGCCGGCACGGCGTCGGCCCGAGCTTCACCTTCGTTCCGGTCGCCTCGCCGGACCGTCTCGACGCGGCGCGACCGGGCACGCTGGCCGACACCTCGGACGGCTTCCTGCTCTACGCGCCGGACACGGCGGAGATCGGTCTCGCCTTCCAGGCCCGGATGTTCGCCCCCGCCCTCGGCGTGGCCGAGGACCCGGCGACGGGCTCCGCGGCCGCCGCCTTCGCCGGCGTGCTGATGCAGTTCGAGCCGCTCGGCGACGGCACGCACGACGTCGCGATCACGCAAGGCGTCGCGATGGGCCGCCCGAGCGCGATCGCGCTGCAGGTCGTGGTCCAGGCCGGCGGCCTGCGCTCGGTCGAGATCGGCGGGGCGGCGGTGATCGTGTCGGAAGGCGTGCTCCATGTCTGATGCGGCGACGCCGGACTCACGGCCGTACGGTTTCGAGGTCGTCCGCCTCGCGCGCCTCGAAGCCCGGCTGGTGACCTACGATTGGGCCTGGGCGCGCGACAACGCCGAGCGCATCGAGCAGAACTGGATGCGGCGGCGGGCGGCGCAGCCCGCTCTGTTCGACGGGCCGGTGCTGGTGGCCTGCGGCTGCGCGATCGACGGCGACAGCTGTCGCCTGGACCTGTTCGAGACGCCGTATTCCCGCTTCCTGGCCTATCGCGACGGCGGATCGCCGGACGGGCACGTCGCCAACGCCTTCGCGGCGATCGTGCCGTGGAGCGCCGACTGCGCGGTCCTGCTCGGGCGGATGGGCGTGCATACGGCCAATGCCGGGCAGATCTACTTTCCCTGCGGCACGCCGGACCTCGACGACGTGCGCGGCGAGGCGGTCGACTTCTCGGGGAGCGCCGCGCGCGAGCTTCTGGAGGAGACCGGCCTCCGGGTGCCCGACGGGGCGACCGAGGACTGGGTCTGCCTGCGCGGCGAGGGCCAGCTCGCCTTCCTGCGGCCCGTCCGCTTCGCCGAGGACGCCGCCGCCCTGATCGAACGCATGGAGATCCACGCGCTGGGCGAGGACGAGCCCGAGCTCGCCGGGATCGTGGCGGTGCGCGAGGCCGCCGACATCGAGGCGGCGATGCCCGGCTTCGTGCGCGCCTACCTCGCCAGCGCCTTCGAGGCCGAGACCGGCGTCGCCGAGGTGACGCCCTGATCCGTCCGTGACCCGGATGCGTCGACAACCGGCGGTGCATCGGGCAGGCTTTCTTAGCCGTTTCGTCGCCATCCCGGAGTTCCGCATGACCCTGAAATCCAAGACCGCGATCGTCACCGGCTCGACCAGCGGGATCGGGCTGTGCATCGCACGAGCCCTGGCGCGGGACGGGGCGAACGTGGTGCTGAACGGCTTCGGGGAGGCCGACGCGATCGAGACGGCGCGCGCCGGGATCGAATCCGAGTTCGGCGTGCGGGCGCATCATTCGGCCGCCGACATGACGAAGCCGACCGAGATTGGCGAGATGGTGCGCGAGGCGGAAGCTCGCTTCGGCTCCGTCGACGTGCTCGTCAACAACGCCGGCATCCAGTTCGTGTCGGCGATCGAGGAGTTCCCGGGCGCGAAGTGGGAGCAGATCATCGCGATCAACCTGTCCTCGGCCTTCTACGCGATGCAGGCGGCGATCCCGGGGATGAAGGCGCGCGGCTGGGGGCGGATCATCAACACCGCCTCGGCCCACTCGCTGGTCGCCTCGCCGTACAAGTCGGCCTACGTCGCGGCCAAGCACGGCATCGCCGGCCTGACCAAGACCGCGGGGCTGGAGCTTGCCACGCACAAGATCACGGTGAACTGCATCTCGCCCGGCTACGTCTGGACGCCGCTCGTCGAGGCGCAGATCCCCGATACGATGAAGGCGCGTGGGCTGACCAAGGAGCAGGTGATCGACGAGGTGCTGCTGAAGGCGCAACCGACGAAGGAGTTCGTCACCGTCGACCAGGTCGCCGCGCTCGCCCTGTTCCTGTGCTCGGACGCTGCCAGCCAGATCACCGGCACCAACATCGCCATGGATGGCGGCTGGACGGCGCAGTAGCCCGCAGGCGAAAGCACCCCGCCGGTCAACCGGCGGGGTGCTTCGATGGCGCAGGATTTTAAAACGCGGGCTGCGTTTAGCGGCGCCCGTGCAGCAGCAGGGCGAGGCCGTAACCGACGGCGCCGGCGAGCACCAGCGCGATCAGCGGATTCTCCTCGACCCGCGAGCTGACCGCCTGGCGGCCGTCGCGCAGGTAGTCGCCGCGGCGGTCGTAGGCGTCCGAGGCGTAGTCCGTGACGTTGTCGGCGACGTCGCGCAGCTTGCTGCGTGCCTGCCCGTAGGCGTCCTTGGCCTGCCCATAGGCCTCCTGGGCGCGGTCGCCGGCCTCGTCGGCGACGTTGCGCACGGTGTCCTTGGCCTGACCGTAGGCCTCCTGCGTCTTGCCGCCGGCCTCGCGAAGGCGGCCTTCCGCCGAGTCGCGGTTGGACCCGACGAAGTCGCCAGCCGCACCCTGCATCTTCCCGCCAAGCTCCTTGGCACCGCCGACGATGCGATCCGTATCGACCATGGTCATCTCCTACCCGTCAGTTCTGCGCGTTTGATGGCGGCGTGACCCACGCCGCCCGTCGATCCGTGCCCGCCCGAGCGGGGTGCCGGCTACTTGCCGAGGATCTTGGTCACGAGGCGCCCGATCGGCGAGGCGGAGCTCGCGTTGCGGTCGTCGCGAACGACCTGGCGATCCTCGTTCCCGAGAAGCTTCGTGACGATGCGTCCGATCAAGCTCATGGTTCTCTCCGCGCGATGGGCGCCGCCGGGCGGCGCAGCTTGACCTCTCAACGGCCGATCGCCGCAGCCCGTTCCGTCGCAACGGAGGCGGTCGCGGCGCGGGCCGGCGTCTTGCTGGAGCTACTGGTGGCTCCGCAGGAACTCCGCCGCCGCATCGAGGGAGCGGCGCGCCTCCGGCAACATGATGTGCGCGAACTGCCAGACATGGGCGACCACCGGGAACACCGTCAGGGACACGGTGACGCCGGCCGCCCGCGCCTTCTCGGCCATCCGCACCGAATCGTCGCGCAGCACCTCCCGCTCGCCGACGTGGAACAGCAGCGGCGGCAGGCCGGCGAGATCCGCGAAGAGCGGCGAGATCCGCGGGTCGGCGGGATCGGCCCCGCCGAGATACATCGGCCCGAGGTTGATCAGCGCCCGCGGGTCGAACATCGCGTCGCGCCGGGCATTGCTGACGCGCGAGCCGTCCTCGGCGAGGAAGTCGGTGACCGGCGAGAACAGGGCGGCGGCCGTCGGAAGAGGCAGCCCGCGGTCGCGGGCCGCCAGCATCGCGACGAGCGCCAGGTTGCCGCCGGCGGAATCGCCGGCGATCGCCGCCGGGCCGAGCGCGGCGAGGGCGTTCCAGGCCGCGCACGCATCCTCGACGCCGGCCGGAAACGGGTGCTCCGGTGCGAGCCGGTAATCGGCGGCGAAGATCGTGAAGCCGCGCTCGGCCAGCGCGCCCGTCACCGGGCGATGCGATTTCGGCGAGCAGGCGACGAAGCCGCCGCCGTGCAGGTAGAGCAGCCGCCGCTCCGGTCCCTCGGGGCGGACCGGCCTGACCCATTCGCCGGGTATCCCGCCGACGGCGCCGGCCTCGTAGGTCGCGCCGGACGGATCCGGGAACGTCCGGCCGCCGAAGACCGCCCGGATCTTGCCCACGTCGTCCATCGCGCCGAGGCGGTTCCGGACGTTGCGCCTGACCATGTAGGACGCGAGATGCGCACGCAGGCTCGCCATGATGTCGTCTGCTCCGGATCTTCGATTGGGCCACGGGACGGCGCCCGGCACGATATGGTCCGGGCCCCGGCGATGAACAGCCGGGGTCACGTTCCGATCCGGGATCGATCCAGCACCCGCGGGGAAACGACCGCGTGTCGATCGCGCCGGGAAAAGCTTGGCCCGAAGCTTCCATAGCCGTCCCGATCAGCCAGCCGAGTTCCGAGATCCGATGTTCGACCGCCTCCTGCATGCCGGCCTCAGCATCCTTCTGCTGCTCGCCGTCGCCGTCCTGCTCTCGACGAACCGGCGTGCGATCCGGCCCCGCGTGGTGCTCGCCGCGCTCGGTCTACAGGTCGGCCTCGGCGCGCTGATCCTGTTCGTCCCGTCCGGCCAGTCCGGCCTCTCTGCCGCGGCCGGCTTCGTCCAGACCGTGCTCGGTTACGGCGACCGCGGCACCGCATTCCTGTTCGGCGGCCTCGTCGAGCCGCGGATGTTCGAGCTGTTCGGCGGCAGCGGCTTCATCCTGGCGCTTCGAGTGCTGCCGCAGATCCTCTACGTCTCGGCGCTGATCGGCGTGCTGTATCACCTCGGGATCATGCAGGCCGCCGCCCGCATCGTCGGCGCCGGCCTGCGCAGGCTGGTCGGTACCAGCCCGATCGAGTCGTTCTCGGCGGTGATCACCATCGCCATCGGGCAGAGCGAGATCGCGGTGGCGCTGCGCCCGTTCCTCGCGCTGCTGACCGGGGCCGAGCTGTTCGCGGTGATGACGAGCGGCGCCGCCTCCACCGCGGGCTCGATCCTGGCCGGCTACGCGGCGCTCGGCGTGCCGATGACCTACCTGCTCGCCGCCTCGCTGATGGGGATCCCCGGCGGGCTGCTCTTCGCCAAGCTGCTGGTGCCCTCGACCGAACCGACGCGGATCGCCACCACCCGGGTCGAGTTCGTCGAGACGCGCGCGGCCAACCTGATCGAGGCCGCGGCCGACGGCACGCAGAAGGGGCTCGCCGTCGCCGTCGCGGTCGGCGCGATGCTGATCGCCTTCGTCGGCCTGATCGCGCTCGCCGACGGCATCGTCGGCTACCTGGGCGGCCTCGCCGGATATCCGGCGGCCTCGATTCAGGGCATCCTCGGGTTCGCGCTCGCACCGCTCGCCTGGCTCCTCGGCGTGCCGTGGGAGCACGCGACGCTGGTCGGCGGCGCGATCGGGCAGAAGCTCGCCTTCAACGAGTTCTTCGCCTACGCCAACCTCTCGCCGGTGCTGAAGGGCGGCACCCTCGATCCACGCAGCCAGGCGATCGTCTGCTTCGCGCTCTGCGGCTTCGCCAACCTGTCGTCGATCGCGATCCAGCTCGCGAGCTTCTCCAGCCTCGTGCCCGAGCGCCGGTCCGAGATCGCCCGCTACGGCCTGCGCGCCATCCTCGCGGGCACCCTGTCGAACCTGACGAGCGCGGCCATCGCCGGCCTGTTCATCGCCGCGTGAGGCGGTTTGCCGGCCTCACGCCGGCGGCTGCGAACGTGTAGAACGGCGCCCGAAGACCCGATGTCGGCGACAGATCCCTCGCGAGGGATCGGCCCCGGCGAACGGGTCGCGGACGGTGGACCGGGGCGCGTCGCCATCGGCGGAGGACGGACATGACGACGGTTCTCGACCCTACGGCGGCGCAGGCCTCCGATGGCGCGCGCGCCGCGACGTCGCGGATCGTGCCGCCGTTCCGGGTTCCGCCGGAGCGCGAGCCGCCGATCCTCTCCTATCTCGGCGCGTTGCGCACCAACGCCCTCGTCGGCTGGCCGCGCCGAACCTACGACGATCTGATCACCCGCCGCAGCCTGCTCGGGCGGTCGAGCTTCACCCTGAGCGATCCGGATGCGATCCGCCGGGTGCTCGTCGACAACCAGGCGAACTATGCCCGCACCGCCGGTTCCGTGCGGATCCTGCGCCCGATCCTCGGCGACGGCGTCCTGATCAGCGAAGGCGCATCCTGGCGCCACCAGCGACGCTCGCTGGCACCGGCCTTCACCCCGAAGGCGATCGACGGCCTCGTCCCGCTGATCGACCGCGCGATCGGCGACGCGCTCGGCGAGTTCGACGTCGCCGCCGCGCGCGGCCCCGTCGCCCTGTTCGCTGCCCTTCACCGGCTGGCCCTGGAGATCGCCGGGCGCAGCATGTTCTCGGTGGCGATGGATCGGCATGGGGACGCGCTGCGCGGCTTCATCGCCGAGTATTCCGAGCGCCTCGGCCGGCCCCACCTCCTCGACATCCTGATGCCGCCGACCTGGCGGGCGCCCCTCGACTTTCCGCGCGCCCGGTTCCGGAAGCGCTGGACGCCCTTCCTCGGCCAGATCATCGAAGCGCGGGCCGCCGACGGGACCCCGCGCACCCATCGCGACCTGCTCGACCTGCTGATGGCCGCCCGCAATCCCGAGACCGGGGCGGCCTTCAGCTACGCCGAGGTCCGCGACCAGGTCGCGACCATGATCCTGGCCGGGCACGAGACCACCGCGGTGCTGCTGTTCTGGGCCGCCTACATGCTGGCGCTGGCGCCCGAGCTGCAGGAGCAGGTGGCGCGCGAGGTGCAGGGCGCGGACCTCGCCGCCCCGGCCGGCTGCGCCCAGGACGGGCGCCTGCCGCTGACCCGCGCGGTGATCGACGAGACGATGCGGCTCTATCCACCGGCCTTCGTCATCGTGCGACGCGCGCTCGAAGCCGACCGCGTCGCCGGCGTGGAGATCGCGGCCGGCGACATCGTGATGATCTCGCCCTGGGTGCTGCACCGGCACCGCCGCGTATGGGACGACCCGCACGCCTTCGATCCGGGCCGCTTCCTGCCCGGCGCCCCGGCGATCCCGCGCTACGCCTATCTCCCCTTCGGCGTCGGCCCGCGGGTCTGCATCGGCGCGCATTTCGCCCTGACCGAGGCGGTGCTGGCGCTCGCCCGCATCGTCGGCCGGTTCAGGATCTCGCTCGCCGATGGCCGCCCGGTGCTGCCGGCGGCCGTCGTGACGACCCAGCCCGAGCACGCACCGGACTTCCACCTGGTGCCGCGCTGACGGCCCCCCGTGCCGGCCCGCTGCGACATCGCGCCGTCACATTTAAACCACGGCCCGAACCTAGGCGTAGCGTCGCCCGACGACCGGGCACGATGCCGTTCCAGCCTGCCCGGTGCGCGTTCTCGATGCCGGGATCCTATGTGGATGCCCCATGTCGCACGTCACCGCGTTCCCGATCGCGCAGAACCCCCCCAAAGCGGCGTCGCCGCGCCTTCATGCGGTCGCCGCAGGCGAGGGCGATCCGCGCGCCATCGCGGTGCGCAGCCTCCGCCTCGGCATGTCGGCGCTCGATGAGGTCATCGCGCTTCTGGACGACGACCTCGGCGTCGCGTTCGAGCGGGCGGTCGAGACCATCCTGTCGGTGAAGGGCCGCGTCATCGTCTGCGGCATCGGCAAGAGCGGCCATGTCGGGCGCAAGCTCGCCGCGACGCTGGCCTCCACCGGCACGCACGCCTTCTTCGTCCACCCCACCGAGGCGAGCCACGGCGACCTCGGCATGATCGCCGCCGACGACGTGATCGTCGCACTATCGTGGTCGGGCGAGACGGTGGAGCTCGGCGACCTCGTCAGCTTCTCGCGCCGCTTCTCGATCCCCTTGATCGCGATCACCTGCAACGCCGACAGCACGCTCGGCCGCGCGGCGGACGTGCTGCTCGCCCTGCCGAAGGTGCGCGAATCCTGCCCCCACGACCTCGCGCCCACCACCTCGAGCCTGATCCAGCTGGCGCTCGGCGACGCCATCGCGGTGGCGCTCGTCGAGCAGCGCGGCTTCACCTCGGCGCGCTTCAAGACGCTCCATCCCGGCGGGACCCTCGCCGCACGCCTGAAGACCGTGCGCCAGCTCATGCACACCGGCGACGAGGTGCCGCTCGTGCCCGACGCGATGGTGATGTCCGACGTCCTGATCGAGATCACCCGGCGCCGCTACGGTTGCGTCGGCGTCGTCGACGCGGACGGGCACCTGATCGGCATCGTCACCGACGGCGACCTGCGCCGCCACATGGGCCCGGCGATCCTCGACACCACCGTTCAGCAGGTGATGACGGCCGCCCCGGTGGTGGTCGAGGCCGACCTCCTGGCGAGCGCCGCCCTGGAGGTGATGAACCGCAAGCGCATCACGGCGATCTTCGTGGTCGAAGCCGGCCGCCCCGCCGGCATCCTGCACATCCACGACCTGCTCCGCGCCGGCGTGGTGTGACCCCCGCGGCCGCACCCTCGCGGATGCGGCTCGAAGCTTCGTCTGCGAAAGCGCAGTCGGGCTTGAGCAAGGGGCGGGGGGAGTGCGGACCCGATCCTCCACAAACGAAAAAGGGGCCGGCGCTTCGCCAACCCCTCGCATCGCCCGTCGAAATCGATGGTACCACCGCCCCGGCTCGAACGGGGGACCTCTTGATCCACAATCAAGCGCTCTAACCAACTGAGCTACGGCGGCACTGCGGCGGGGTGTATCGTGGCGGCGGCGGCATTTCAAGCGGGTTCGACACCACGCCTGCGCCTGTGGACGGAGGCGTGCGCGAACCCGTAAGGATCGGGCGTGACCTGTCGTCCCATGCCCGCGCCGCGATGAGCCAGACCGCCGAGACCCCGCGCCGCTGCTGGGACCGCGCGACCCTGGTCCAGGCGCCCGGCCGGCTCCGCGTCCTCGTCCGCCGCAGCGAGGTCGGGCTCGTGGTGCTCTCCGGCCTGACCGGATGCGTCGCCGGCGCGGCGGTGGCGGGGATGAACGTCGCGACGCAGTGCCTTCGCGAGGCGCTGTACCGCCTGCCGCACGGGACCCGCCTCAGCGCGGCCGACGCCGTGACGCCGCTCGCCCTTCTCGTCGGCCCCTGCCTCGGCGGCATCCTGCTCGGCCTCGTGATCCTCGCAGCCAACGCGATCCGCGGGCGGCGGAGGCGGCCGGTGATCGATCCGATCGAGGCCAACGCGCTCCATGGCGGCCGGATGTCGCTGCGCGACAGCGTCTACGTGGCCATGCAGAACGTCATCTCGAACGGAAGCGGCGCCTCGGTCGGGCTCGAGGCGGGCTATACGCAGATCTGCGGCGGCCTCGCCTCGCGCCTCGGCATCGCCTTCGAGATGCGGCGCAACGACCTGCGCACGCTGGTCGGCTGCGGATCGGCCGCGGCGATCGCCGCCGCCTTCGGGGCGCCGCTGACCGGCGCGTTCTACGCCTTCGAGCTGATCATCGGCACCTACTCGATCGCGACGCTGACGCCGGTGGTGGTGGCCGCCTTGTGCGGCAGCCTGGTCTCGCGGAGCCTGGTCGCGGCCCAGCCTCTGGTCGCCCTCGACAACGTCCAGGCGGTGACGACGGCCGCGGTGACCGGCGCCGACACCCTGCCGAGCCTCGTCCTCGGCCTGTTCTGCGCCGGCCTCGGCATCCTGATCATGCGCGGCGTCACGCTGGTCGAGCAGGGCGTGGCGGCGACGCGGATCCCGCGGGTGGCCGGACCCGCGCTCGGGGGCCTCTGCGTCGGCGCGCTGGCGCTCGCGATCGGCCCGCAGGTGCTGTCCGGCGGGCACGGCGCTCTCCACGTCCACTTCGCGGACGGGGCCGAGGGCTACGGCACGGCGGCGCTCGTTCTGCTGTTCGTCGGCAAGGCGACGGCCTCGGCGATCTCGATCGGGTCGGGGTTCCGCGGAGGCCTGTTCTTCGCCTCGCTGTTCCTCGGTGCGCTCGCCGGCAAGCTGTTCGCGATGGTCGCGCCGGCGGTGATCCCGGGGCTCGCCGCCTTCGGGCTGACGCCGCTCGCCTATGCGGTGATCGGCATGAGCGCGCTCGCGGTCGCCGTCATCGGCGGCCCGCTCACCATGACGTTCCTGGCGCTGGAAGTGACCGGCAGCCTGCCGATCACCGGCCTCGTCCTCGTCGCGGTGATCGCCTCGTCGCTCACCGTGCGGAAGACCTTCGGCTATTCCTTCGCCACCTGGCGCTTCCACCTGCGCGGCGAGAGCATCCGCAGCGCCCACGACGTCGGCTGGATCCGCAGCCTGACGGTCGGTCGGCTGATGCGCAAGGACGTGCGCACCATCCCCCTCGATACGCCGATGGCGACCTTCCTGCGGGCGCACCCGCTCGGATCGCCCTCGCGGGTGATCGTGGTGGACGAGGCAGGCCGCTACGCCGGCATCGTCCTGGTGCCCGAGGCCCATGCCGCCGCGCGCGACGCGAGCGAGACGCCGGCGACGCTCGCCGACGTGCTGCGCCACCCCGACGACATCCTGACGCCCGAGCTGAACGCCAAGGAAGCCTCGGCGGCCTTCGACCGCACCGAGAGCGAGGCGCTCGCCGTGGTCGACTCGATCCGCGACCGGCAGGTCATCGGCATGCTCACGGAGAGCCACACCTTGAAGCGCTACAGCGACGAGCTCGACCGCCAGCGCCGCGCGATGCAGGGCGAGACGGACTGATCGACGGCCGACCGGCGCTCAGCGCGGGCGGCGCCCGACGCTGACGACGTTGCTCGGGCGGGCCTTCCGCTCGGGGAGGATGTCCTCGACCTTCCGGACGATGCTGGCGGCGTCGAGGCCGGCCTCGGCGTACATCTTGTCCGGGCTGTCGTGGTCTTGATAGCTGTCGGGCAGGGTCATCGTGCGCACCCGCAGCCGCATCGCGTCGAGCACGCCGCGCTCGGTCAGCAGGTGCAGCACCTGCGCCCCGAAGCCGCCGCGCGAGCCCTCCTCCAGCGTGATCAGAACCTCGTGGCTC
>NZ_JAKSYF010000192.1:0-1648 GCF_022829745.1 Methylobacterium sp. E-016 | reverse complement strand
GCACGCTATCGCCAAACTTTTACCCTGCGCCGTCTGCACCTCAATCTGGCGCAGCTTCAGCACCACCTGCTCCGCACCCGTCTTCTGACCTCGCTTCATGTCCAGCTCCTTCAGTCCTGGCTGATCCTCTCAATCAGCCCGGTCCAAAGCCAGCCGGTCAGGTCAGATGCCCTTGACCGCGGCTCGGCAGGCGTCGGGATCCCGCAAGTCGCGGACCTCGAATTCGTCGGCTTGCGACGTCTCGTATTTGGGCATCTTGATGTCGACGCCGCGAACCCAATAGCCCTTCGCTTTCAAGAACGTCACAAGATGGTGCCCGATAAATCCTCCGGCCCCGGTCACAAGCACGCGTCGGCTCGACATTGTCTCTTCTCCCAGCGAATGCAACGCCGAAGAGTATGTTTAACGATGCGTTAACATCCATCTCTAACAGGTATTACTCCTTCTCGCCGCCCAGGATTGCTGGTACGGCAAGCGACGATCCGCACCGCGTTGCTTGGCTTGCTATGGACGGTTTTTTTGATTCATCGGGTCCGCGCGTCGCCGGACGACACCCGCATGCGGCGACATCATCGCAGCATGGCTGCGGGCATGAGTCAGAAGGCCGAGGTGGACCAGGGCGCAGTAGCCAGGAGGGCTAGTACGAAGCGAACGCTTCTTGCTGCTTGGACGCTGCGATACAGTATCGGCAGGGAGTGTCGATCGCTCCCGTCGCGTGTCGCCGCTGCTCCGTCCGTGCTCGAGCTCCCAGCATGAACGGACGCGTTCCTGCCTGTCGATCATCATCGTCGTTCGAAGACATCACGACGCCGACCTCGGTTCGAGCCGCCCCGGACCTCGGTCGCGGGGGTCGTGACGCGGCATCGTGGCAGATCGTTCGACGGAGACGTCGAGCCGACAGGACGCCGGTCACCGCGTCCCGCACGGGTTCCAGCCATGCCGCCAGCATCCGATCCGTCCGCCTCCGCCGTCGGCGATCCCCCAGCGCTTCACACCGGGCTTTCGAGGCAGACATGGCGATCGAGGATCGAGACGACCTGGATCAAGGCGCGCTCGACCGGTGCCGGATATCCTCTGATCGATCAGGCGATCGTCAGCTTGGGGACCTTCGTCCTCAACATCATGCTCGCGCGCCATCTTCCACCATCGGAGTATGGGCACGTTTCGATCCTGTTCGGCGTGCTGTTCCTGTTGCAGGTCGTGAACACGACGCTGGTCTTCTATCCGATGACCGTCAGATGCAGCGTCGCGCTCCCGGACAAGAGCAGGGCGCTGATCCATACGAGCTTGTTGATCCTCGTACCGCTCAGCATCCCGCTCTGCATCGGCCTCGCGGTCGTGAACCTCGCCAACGGACGTGCGGATCTGGCCCTGGCCGCCATCGCCTACTTCCTGTGCTGGCAGTTCCAGGAGTATTGCCGCCGCGCCCTGTTCGCGGAATTACGGTTTCGAGACGCCATCCTCGGTGACGCGATCAGCTACCTCGGCCAAACCTCGGTGGTCGTATTGATCGGCCCCCAGGCGGTGGTCCAAGGGTGGAGTTAGTGCGCGGTAGGCCGTTCTGCCACGGGTAGCTTGGCCGGCGGAGCTGGTCGGGCGAGCGCAGCCGGCCAAGCGGAGAACGCTGGCACGAACACCTCCGGTGCCG
>NZ_JAKSYF010000191.1:0-18087 GCF_022829745.1 Methylobacterium sp. E-016 | reverse complement strand
CAGGCCCACGACAAGCCCGCGAAGCTCGCTCAGCGAAAGGGCATCCAAACCATCGGGATCCGGCAGCGCCATGCCGCATGTTGAATCACGCCCGAGCCAAACCGCAAAACGCCACCGCCCGGTGATCTGCCCCAGTTACGCCAAATCGCCCTTAAGCCTCTGTAATGACGGTATCTTCTTGATGCCGTAGGCCTTTCAGCGCGCTCCTGCTACGAAGGAGTGCTACGAAGCCATGAGGCAGATGGTGGGTCTCGTCCAGCGTCGGGGCATCTTCTATGTCCGTCGCACCATCCCGGATGCGCTGCGCGCTGACATGCCGGCGGTGCTCGGAACGGCAGGGCCTGGCATCTTCGACGAAAGCGCGCCCGTCTCGCTGAAGGGAAGGCGGGCCGGCCGCGAGTTCTGGGTCAGCCTCGGCACCCGCGACGCGGACGTGGCACGCGATCGGGCCCGCCGGCTGGATGGCGAGGCGGACGCACTCGTCCGCTTGGCGAAGCGCCGTCTGGCTCTCAGCGCTCAGCCGAAACTCTCGGACCTCGACGACACGGTTCTTCAGGGACTGGTCGCGACGTTCCGCCATCGCAAGCTCGCCGCGGATGAAGCGCGGCGGCGGGGCGCCGACCCCCTCAGTCGCGAAGGGTTCGACGCACTCGGGCGGGAGATCGCGTCGCGGGAGGCCGAGTTGCGTGATGCCAACGCGCGCGGCGACTGCACCGCCACGCACTTCGATTTCGACGCCATGATGACCGTGCTCGATGCCGGGTTGAACATCGCGTTCGGATCGCCAGCGGATCGTCGTCTCCATCTGGCGTTCGTCGAAGCCGAACTCGAGGTGATGGCCATCATCAAGGACCGGCACTCCGGGAATACCCGACCCACACCCTTGCCCCCGACGAAGGAAGACCTTCGAATGGAGGCCGTGTCTCGGCCGAAGCAGGAGAGGATCGAGGCACCGAGCCCGGAGCAGATTCTGGAAGGCTGGAAGACGGATCAGGCGCCGACCGAGAAAACCTTCTATACGTTCTCCAGCAGGGTGCGCCGGTGGACGGCCTTCCTTGCGGAGCGCGGTGTCACGTTCGAAAGTGCTCGTCTGTCGGATGCATCGGACTGGAAGATCGCTTCGCTCGTCTACCGGTCAGCGAAGAGCGTTTCGAACGACCTCTACGCCGTCAAAGCGATCTACGGCTGGGCCGTGGCGAATGGCAAATGCCCGGTCAATCCCTTCTCCGGTTTGAAGCAGCCCCGTACCGCCGTGAAGGGGCAACGACGATCGACGAAGCGCGATTTCACCGACGCAGAAGCTGCCCGTGTCTTGAGGGCGGCACGGGATCGTACGGGCTATCGGCGGTGGGTACCGTGGATCGCTTGCTTTACCGGCGCCCGGATTTCCGAGATCTGCCAACTCGAAAGATCCGGCATCACGACATCGGATGGCATGCACTACTTCCGAATGACCACCGAGTATGACAGCGAAGGGGAGTGGCTAGAAACCTCCGACACGAAGGAGAGTAAAAAAAACTGAAAAATCTTAGTTCAAAACGTATTATTCCGATTCACCCAAGTTTTATCCGAGAAGGATTTTTAGACTTTATCTTGCTTTCAAAGAGTCAGTATTTGTTTATTAACGCAACGCCAGACCGATTCGGTAGTCGAGGACGCAATGAGACAAAGTTTATCAGTCGCTGGGTCAGAGAAAAAGTAGGAATAACGGACTCCCGTATCAGTCCGAGCCATTCCTTCAGGCATCGCTTCTCAACCATATGTAGAAACTCCGGTGTGCCACCAGAGATAAGGGACAGACTGATGGGGCATAGTCGTGGCGACGCCAGCGAGCTCTACGGCGAAGACTGCTCGATTTCAACGTTATGTCCGGAGGTGGAGAAAATTCCCGTGCCGACTGGACTGGACTGAATCTTTGGCCTGCAAATGGGTGGGGCGCCAGGATGCTCACCCAGAACCAACTCAGCAAAGAACCTAGCTTAAATCATTGATCTTGCACGCGCTTCATATTCGTGCGCATAGGCAGTTGATACGATGCCGCGCTCAGTGCCAAGGCCGAATTCCTGTGCTCCACAGGGGGTTCGAGGCAAGCAAAATACCAAGGTAGTCGACTCGATCCCCAATCCCCGCAAATGCACAAAAGTGGCGTCGGCAAGGCGCCATGAGCAGACATCAGCTCAACGCCCGGTAGCGGACATTCAGTATCAGGTGACCGTCCGTCCGGTGTCGACCCCAAGCAGGCCCTCGGAACGTCCGCTTCGAGGCTGTTGAGGTGGAGATCGATGACCGGGTTGGGTGGATAGGCGCCGGTCCGCTTTTGAGCGAGAGTTCGAAGAAGCAGACGCTGTCGCGCCCATTCGCGATCCTCTTCGCACTCCTTGCGCATGCGCTCTGGGATTGGGCCACCAAGTCGACCGAGGCTGACGTCTGCGATTTACAAACGTAAACGCGGCTCGGCTGTTGGTGAAACTAGCCTCACGCCTCGCTTCACCCAACCACGTTCCACGACGAGCCCCAGCGCATTTAAGGTGCCCTTAAGCTGAGGGGCGCGGAGACCCTGCGCCGGCCTCTTGGGCTCCGGCTCAGCGGAACTTTGGATTCGATGCCTCAACACACCACGTTATCGTCGCCGAGCCGCCGCGGCCTTCTGTCGGCCGCCGCCCTCGGCGGGATGGGACTTCTCGCCGGCCGAGCTCGCGCCGACACCTTTGATTTTCATATCCCGGGCGGCCCGAGCACCCGGCCCATGACCACGATATATCCCGAGAAGGGGCGTATGATCGTCCAGCGCACCCGGCCGCCTTGGCTGGAGACGCCGTTCGAGGTCTTCGACACCGGCGTGTTCACCCCGAACGACCAGCACTTCGTCAGCTGGCATTGGGCCACCTTCCCGACTCGCATCGACACCGACAGCTTCGCCCTGAAGGTCCACGGCCTCGTCGAGCGGCCGCAGGCGCTGTCGCTGCGTGAGTTGATCCATGATCTGCCGCGCTTCGAGATCGCGGCGGTCAGCCAGTGCGCCGGCAATTCGCGTCTCTACGCGCAGCCCCGGATCGCCGGTGCCCAATGGGCGAACGGCTCCATGAGCAACGCTCTCTATGCCGGTGTACGCCTCAAGGATGTCCTTGATCGCGCCGGCGTGAAGGCCGGGGCCACCCATGTGCAGTTCGGCGGCCTCGATGAGCCGCAGCTGCCTGACGCACCGAAATTCGTGAAGGCTCTCGACATCGATCACGCCCGCGACGGCGAGGTCATGCTGGCCTTTGCGATGAACGGCCAACAACTGCCGATGCTCAACGGCTTCCCGCTCAAGCTCATCGTCCCCGGCTGGTCGGCCGTCTACTGGATCAAGATGCTCGACGACATCGAAGTGACAGACCACCCCGACCCGAGCGTCTGGACGACCCGGAGCTACCGGGTGCCGGATACGCCCCACTACACGGTCGAGCCCGGGCAGAAGGGCTTCGGCATGATCCCGATCACCCGGAACCTGCCCCGCGCATTCGTGACCAACCTCAAGCCGGGCGACAGCGTCCCGGTCGGGGCGCCGCAACCGGTGCGCGGCATCGCCTTCGGGGGCGACCGCGGGGTCGCCGCGGTGGACCTGTCGCTCGATGGCGGCCGGACCTGGCAGCCCACGACCCTTGGCAAGGATGAGGGCACCTACAGCTTCCGGCAATGGCAGGCCACGATCAGCCTCCCCGCTCGCGGGGCGCACACCGTGATAGCCCGCTGCATCAACACCGACCGGGTGATGCAGCCGATGCGGCGCGTCTGGAACCCGGGGGGGTACATGTCCAACCAGGTCGAGACCCTCGACCTCGTGGCGGCCTGAGGGGTGCACGCGACCATGTCCCGATCCCTCCGCACCACCCTGCTGGCCGGCCTCATTGCCGGCTTTCTTGCCGGCCCGGTGCCGGCCTTCGCCGCCGCGCCGCTGGAGCTTCGCCCGACGCCCGAAATCGACTTACCCTTCGGCGACGATGTTGGTTTCCCCGCCGGGCCGGGCTCCGACGTCATCGCGTCGAACTGCACGGCTTGTCACTCCGCCGACCACACCCTGAACCAGCCCGCCCTCTCGCGGGAGGAGTGGCATGCGGTCGTCGACAAGATGATCACCGCCTACAAAGCTCCGATCACGCCGGAGGATGCGCGGGTGATCGTCGACTACCTCGCCCGGGTCAAAGGCGAGCCGTAGCGGGCGGGGCACGCCTGGCGAGCCCGGGGCCGAAGATCGCGCTCGCCTTCAGGCCGGGGCCGCCGTCCCGTCCGTCGAGGTGCAGGCGGGCGCCGGATTGCATCAGCGCCATGGTGACAATCGAGAGGCCGAGGCCGCTGCCGAGCTTCGCCCGCCGGCTGCCGCGCACGAAGCGTTGGATCACCAGGGCGCGCTCCGACTCGGCAATGCCGGGTCCCTCGTCGGTGATCGACAGGGTGGCGCTTCCATCCGCGCCGAGCGCGGCATCCCAGGTGATCGCCCCCTCCGGGGGGGTCATCGACAGGGCGTTCTCCATCAGGTTGCGCATGGCGAGGTCGAACAGGTCCTCGTCCATCTGGATCTCAAGCTCGATGAGGGCGGGTGCGAAGGCGACGCGCTCCGACGTCGGCACGCCGCCCATCCCTGCAAGCAGATCGCGCAGGCGCTCCTCCACGGGGATCCAGGCGATGGTGGCTGGGCGCCCGCCGCTGTCGAGGCGCGAAACCGTCAGGAGTTGCTCGACGAGGCGTGCCGATTGATCGACCGCGCGCAGGGTCTGGGCGAGGGCGGCATCCCGCATGGCGGCGCCGGGCGCCTTCATGGCCACTTGAACCTGCGTCTTCAGGCCGGCCAGCGGCGTCCGCAACTCGTGCGCCGCATAGGCCAGGAAGGTGCGCTCGTGTTCGCGCGCAGCCGCGACCTTACCGAACAGCCGGTTCAGCGCATCGACCAGCGGCCGGATCTCCGACGGCATTCGGCCGGTCTCGACCCGCTCCAGGTTGTCGGCATCCCGGGCGGCGAGGTCGCGGGTCGCGCGGTTCAACGGCCGCAGGCCCCGGCCGACGCTGAGCCAGATGAGCGGCGCCAGGATCGGCAGGACGCAACCGGCGGTGAGCAGCAGGCTTTCGACGAGGCCGTGCTCCAGTTGCCGCCGCTGCCCGAGATTGTCGCCCACGAGGATGCGGAAGCCCTTGGCCGGGTCGGACAGGGCGTAGACACGCCAAGCTTGACCCTCGACCACGCGGTTCGAGAACCCTTCGTGCTGGTCCGACAAGACCGGATCCGGCGACCCGTCCGAGGCGCCGATCAGGCGCCCGTCCAGGGACCAGATCTGGCAGCTGAGGTGACGGTCGTAACGCACCACCCGCGCAAGGGCGTCGCCGTCTTCGGCCACCTGCCGTGCGGCCCCCGCCCGCGCCGGCGTGAACAAGCTGTCGACCATGCGGGCCGCCTCCATGAGGCGGCGGTCGAGGATGCTCTCGAACTGGGCGCGGCTGTCGACATAGGTCCAGGCGATGGCGGCGAGCCAGAGCAGCCCGGTTGCCGTGACCAGGGTAACGAACAGGCGCATGCGCAGGGAGTTCACGCACGCTCCTCCCGGATGCGGTAGCCGAGGCCGCGCACGGTCTCGACCGCGTCCCGTCCGATCTTGGCGCGCAGATTGTGGACATGAACTTCAAGCGCGTTGCTGCCGATCTCCTCGTTCCAGCCGTAGAGGCGGGCTTCCAGCTGGCTTCGGGACAACACACGGCCGGGCCGCTCGATCAACGCCTCCAGCAAGGCGAACTCCCGGCGCGAAAGGTTAAGCGCGACGCCCGCCCGCGCGACCAACCGGCTGCTCAAGTGGATCGTGAGGTCGCGCCACGCGAAGGTTGCAGAGGCGCGTCCTGCCGCCCGCCGGATCATGACACGAAGCCGGGCTGCGAGCTCGCCCAGGTCGAACGGCTTGCCCATGTAGTCGTCCGCGCCGCGGTCGAGCCCGGCGATCCGGTCAGCGACGGCGTCGATCGCGGTGAGGACCATGACCGGTGTGGCGTCGTCCCGCGCGCGGATGTGGCTCAGCACGTCCAGTCCGGAGCCGTCGGGCAGCATCAAATCCAAGATCGCCGCGCTGTAATGCGTCGCATCGAAGATCGACATCGCGTCCCCGCATGTGGCAACGCAGTCCGCGGTCATGCCATGCAACGACAACCCTGAGACCAGGCCGTCCGAAAGCACGGGGTCGTCTTCGAGAACGAGGATGCGCACAGAACGGTCGCTTCAGAGTTGCGCATGTGCCGCGATCGCGCCGAAGTACCACGCTAGCGGCGGCTTGGGGCAACTTTGTGGGTTCAGTCCGCGGAATCCGGCTGTAGGCTGCGGTCATGCCTCCGCGGCGCGCTCAAGAACACGTTACGCCTTCGGCTCTCCCGCGATGAAAGAGCTGCTTCCGAATAGGTACATCTTGGACCGACGTTTCGTCGGACGGGCAACAAGGCGGCTGTCTGCTTCCGCGGTGTCGCCATGACCGGCTTCTACGACCGGGATGGGTCGGAACCCGTCTGTCCGCTCTACGACCGCGTCGGGTGGAAAGCGGTCGGACAGCTGTCGGCGAATTCCCAGGAAACCGGACGAACGGCGGCCCCGGTACGTTATGACGTCTGCCGTATGGCGCCGGCGCCGCGGCCTATTGGACGACAGGCCTTCATTGGATTGAGCACTCAGCCTCCGCGGCTCGATTTCAAGCCGCTTGCGCGAGGGCGGCCTGGAACTCCGCCTCCGGCAGCAGCGCCCCGCCGGTGGTCCAGACGACGTGCGTCGCGTGGGCGACGTCCGGCAGGACGCCGCAGGCCGGCCCCACCGCCGCGAAGGCCGCCGCCGCCGACGGCTCGAGGCGCAAGGCCGCCCGGTCCCAGAGATCGCGCAGCCAGGCGAACAGGTCGGCGTCGCTCACCGTCACCACGGCCTCGACGAGGGCGCCGACGGTGCCGGCCACCAGCATCGAGGCGGCGGCCACGGCCAGGCCGTCCGCCGCGGTCCGGTTGTCGAGGCCGATCTCGTAGACGCTCACCGACCGCGCCGAGCCTGCGGCGAGTTGCACGAGCATGCAGGGCGCGGCGACGGGCTCGACGAAGACGCAGCGCACGGCGTCGCCGTAGAGCAGCTTCAGGCCGAGGGTGACGCCGCCCGGGGCGCCGCCGACGCCGCAGGGGAGGTAGACGCACAGGGGATGGGCCGCGTCCACGCTCACGCCCGCCGCCTCGAACTGGCGTTGCAGGTCGAAGGCCGCCGCCGCGTAGCCGAGGAACAGGTCGACCGAACTCTCGTCGTCGACGAAGTGCGCGTCGGCGCGGCCCTCGAAGGCGACCCGCGCGGCGGCGACGGCGCTGCCGTAATCGCCCGCATGCTCCACCACCCGGGCGCCGAGGTCCCGCAGGCGGCGCTTCTTCCACGCCTTGGCGTCGTGGGACATGTGCACCTCGACCTGGAAGCCGAGGGCGCGGGCGATCACCCCGACGCTGAACCCGAGGTTGCCGGTGCTTCCCACCGCGATCGTGTGGGCGCCGAAGGCCGCCCGGACATCCGGGTCGGCGAGGCGGGCATAGGAGGGCGCGCCCGACAGCCAGCCCGCCGCGAGGCCGAGCCGCTCGGCCTCGACCAGCACCTCGTAGACGCCGCCCCGCGCCTTGATGCAGCCGGTGATCGGGAGGTCGTGGTCGGCCTTCACCCAAGCCGAGGCCCCCGGGCGTCCCGACACCAGGGCGGCCAAGTCGGCGGAGAGCGGCAGGAGAGCCGAATCGATCCGGCCGGTCGCCAGTTCGGGAAACAGCTTGGCGAGGAGCGGATCGAAGCGGCGCCAGCGCGCCTCGGCCGCCGCGACCTCCGCGAGGCCGAAGGTCAGGCCCGGCAGGATCTCGGCGGCTCGGCCCAGGCGCGGGTTGCGCCAGACCGTGGGTTTGGCATCCCGCACGGCGTCGGGGAGATCGAGCGGGGGCGTGCAGGCGGCGCTCATACGGGCGGTGTCCTGTGACGGAAATCGGCTCGGATCGCCCGGGCCGGCGTGCCGAGCCGGCCGGGGACGAATCGGCGGCCGGGCGGCTGGCCTCGTCCACCGGGCCCGGACGGCATCGCACATGCGGCCGCCCATCATAAAGCCGTCGGCGAAGCTCACGGCTCGTTCGCCCTCGCCGAGCACTTATGAACGATCCTTCCATTCCGATGGGTGATGGCGCAACGATCTTTCGTCTAAGACTGCAGATCGTCTCATCGCAACAGGAAACGACGGCACATTTCGAGAGCACCTTCCGCACCGATTTTGCTAGCTTTCTCGGGCTGACCAACAAAGGACGTCGCCCATGCTGTCGAAGTTCGAGCGTTATCCCCTGACCTTCGGCCCGAGCCCGATCGAGCACCTGCCGCGGCTGACGGCTCATCTCGGCGGCGACGTGCTGATCTACGCCAAGCGCGAGGATTGCAATTCGGGCCTCGCCTACGGCGGCAACAAGCTGCGCAAGCTCGAGTACATCGTGCCCGACGCCATCGCGAGCGGGGCCGACACCCTGGTCTCGATCGGCGGTGTGCAGTCGAACCACACCCGCATGGTCGCGGCGGTCGCCGCCAAGATCGGCATGAAGTGCCGGCTGATCCAAGAGGCCTGGGTCCCGCACGAGGATGCCGTCTACGACCGGGTCGGCAACATCATGCTGTCCCGCATCATGGGCGCCGAGACGCAGCTCGTCGACGACGGCTTCGACATCGGCATCCGCGAGAGCTGGACCAGGGCCCTGGAGGACGTGAAGGCCAAGGGCGGCAAGCCCTACGCGATCCCCGCCGGCGCCTCGGTGCACAAGTTCGGCGGCCTCGGCTACGTCGGCTTCGCCGAGGAGGTCCGCGCCCAGGAGGCCGAGATGGGCCTGCGTTTCGACTACATCGTGGTCTGCACCGTCACCGGCTCGACCCATGCCGGCATGGTGGTGGGCTTTGCCGCCGACGGGCGCGCCCGCAACGTCATCGGCATCGACGCGTCCTGCACGCCCGCCCAGACCAAGGCTCAGGTGCTGGAGATCGCAAAAAATACCGCCGCCCTCGTCGGCGCGCCGGCGATCGCCGAGGACGACATCGTGCTCAACGAGGACTACGCCTACCCGGTCTACGGCGTGCCCTCGAAGGAGACGGTGGACGCGATCCGCCTCTCGGCCCGGCTGGAGGGCATGATCACCGACCCCGTCTACGAGGGGAAGTCGATGCAGGGGATGATCGACCTCGTGCGGAAGGGCTTCTTCCCCAAGGGCGCGAAGGTGCTCTACGCCCATCTGGGCGGCGCCCCGGCGCTCAACGGCTACAGCTACACCTTCCGAAACGGCTGAGCCGACTTGCGCCGGACCGGCCGACCGATGTCAGACGCCGCCGGGCTCCGTCGGCGGCAGCGCGGCGACGAGCCGGCGCAGGAAGGCCTGGACGGCGTGCGGCAGCTTGCGGTCGCGCATCACCTGGACCTGGATGCCCCGCATCAGGCTCATCCGCGCATGCACCGGGATGCAGACGAGCTCGCCGAGGCGCACCGGCGTCTGCACCGTGAGGGCCGACATCAGCGCGAGCCCCTTCGTCCGCCGGACGAAGGGCAGCAGGGCGGAAAGGATGTTGGCCGTGAGCGTCGGCTCGATGGTGATGCCCTCCGCGAGGCAGGCCGCGTCGAAGACCCGGCGAGCGGTGGTGTCGAGGGTCGGCACCGCGATCGGGTAGGCCTTCAGGTCCGCGAGCCGAATCGCGGGTCGGCGCGCCAGGGGATGATCGGGGGCACTGAGCGCCACCATCTCGACGGCGTTGTCGTAGGCGACCGCGACCAGGCTCGAGGGGGCGAGCGCGAAGGTGATGCCGATGTCGGCGTCGCCCGCCGCCACGACGTGCGTGACCTGGGCGGGGGGCAACATCTGCACCTCGAAGCGGATGCCCGGATGGGCGGCGTGGAACTCCGCGATCGCGTTGGGCAGCAGGTCGAGGGCGAAGCCCTCCGAGGTGGCGACGCGGATGAAGCCGCGCGCGAGGCCCTGCAATTCCTGAATGTCTGCCGCGACCTGCTCGGCGCGCAGGAGGGTCTGGCGCGCGTGTTCCGCCAGCAGCTCCCCGGCCGGGCTCAGCACCATGCCGCGCGGGCGCCGCTCGAAGAGGACGCAGCCGAGTTCGCTCTCGAGGTTGGAGATCTGCCGGCTGATCGCCGACGCCGCGATGTTCAAGTGCGTCGACGCCGCGGCGATCGACCCGGTTCTGGCAACGGCCAAGACGTAGCGGAGGCCCGAAACGTTCATGGAAGCCTGTCGATTGCCGAAACGGCACGGCAGCAATCGCGAAATTCTACTTGTTGCGATGCCAATTGCACAACACCATGGCACGACGAAAAAAGCGGCATACCGATGCGGCCGGCACGAGGCCGACCGCGCGGACGGGCGAAAAGGACCGACATCATGGCGAGCGGGATCATGGCGAGACACGGCTCCACGGCATGCGCCGCGCTCACCCTGCTGATGCTGGCCGCCAGTGTCCCGGCCCTTGCCGGCAAGGCGAACGACACCCTGGTCTACGCCTCCGACACCGAGCCGGAAAACGTCAGCCCCTACCACAACAGCGCCCGCGAGGGCGTCATCCTAGCCCGCAACGTCTGGGACACTCTGATCTACCGCGACCCGAAGACCGGCACCTACCAGCCGATGCTGGCCACCTCTTGGCGGTGGGTCGATCCCGTCACCCTGGAACTGACCCTGCGTGAGGGCGTGACCTTCCACAACGGCGACGCCTTCGGCCCGGAAGACGTGGCCTTCACCTTCAACTACGTGCTGACGCCGGAAGCCCGCACGGTGACGAAGCAGAACGTCGACTGGATGAAGTCGACGGAGGTCGTCGACGCCCACACGGTCCGCATCCATTTGAAGGCGGCCTTCCCGGCGGCGCTCGAATACCTCGCCGGCCCGACCCCGATCTTCCCGGCGGCCTATTTCAGACGCGTAGGCCTCGACGGCTTCGCCAAGGCGCCGGTCGGCACCGGCCCCTACCGCATCACCGCGGTCGAGAACGGGCGCGGCGTCAAGATGGAGCGCTTCGCCAAGTATTGGCCCGGCAGCCCGATCGGCGCGGCCAAGATCGGCAAGCTCGAGTTCCGCGTCATCCCCGACGCCGACAGCCGCATGGCCGAGCTCGTCACCGGCGGCATCGACTGGATCTGGCGCGTGCCGAGCGATCAGGCCGACCAGCTGAAGGGCGCCCCCAACGTCTCGGTCCTCAGCGCCGAAACCATGCGGGTCGGCTTTCTGCAGTTCGACACCCTCGGCCGGGCCAAGGAGAACTCGCCCCTGAAGGATCCCCGCGTCCGGCAGGCGATCTCGTACGCCGTCGACCGCAAGGCCATGGTGGACAACCTCGTGCGCGGCGGGAGCCGGGTGATGAACGCGGCCTGCTTCATCGACCAGTTCGGCTGCACCGACGAGGGCGTGCCGCGTTACAGCTACGATCCGGCCAAGGCCAAGGCGCTCCTCAAGGAGGCGGGCTACCCGAACGGCTTCGAGATCGATCTCGGCGCCTACCGCGAGCGCGACTACGCCGAGGCCGTGATCGGCTACCTGCGCGCCGTCGGCATCACCGCCCGGCTGAACTACCTGCGCTACGCGGCGCTCCGCGACCTCATCCGCGGCGGCAAGGTCTCGATCGCCTTCCAGACCTGGGGGTCGTTCTCGGTCCTCGACGTCTCGGCCTTCACGGGCGTCTACTTCCGCGGCGGCGACGAGGATCTGACCAAGGACCCCGAGACTATCGCGGCTCTCCAAGCCGGGGACGGGGCGACCGACCCTGCGGTGCGGAAGGTCAAGTACGCCGAAGCGCTCAAGCGCATCGCCGGCCAGGCCTACGCCCTGCCGCTGTTCTCGTACTCGACGAACTACGCCTTCACGTCGGACCTGACCTTCACGGCGCAGCCCGACGAGCTGCCGCGCTTCTACGCGGCGCAATGGAAGTGACGGCCGGCGCCTGAAGCCGACCGACCGCCGACCGACCGAGGGAGCCGGACCATGCTGCGATTCATGATCCAACGAAGTCTGGTGGCCCTGGCGGTCGCCGTGACGGTGTCGGTGGCGAGCTTCATGCTGCTGCACCTGTCCGGGGACCTGGCCACCGCGATCGCGGGGCCGGAGGCGACCTCCGTCCAGGTCGAGGCGATCCGGGTCCAGTACGGGCTCGACCAGCCCCTTCTGGCTCAGTTCGCCGCCTGGGCGGGCCGGGCGATCCGGCTCGATTTCGGCAACTCGTTCTACTTCCGCGAGAGCGTGATCGACCTGCTCGCTGCCCGCCTGCCGATCACCCTGTTCCTCGGCGTGGTGGCCCTGGCCGTGGCGCTCTTCGTGGCCATCCCCCTCGGGGTGCTCGCCGCGGTCCGGCGCGACACCTGGATCGACCGGGCCGCCCTCTCGGTCTCGGTGCTGGGCCAGGCCATGCCGAGCTTCTGGTTCGGCCTGACCCTGATCATGATCTTTTCGGTGAACCTGCGCTGGCTGCCGGTCTCCGGCAACACGACCTGGAAGCACTTCGTGCTGCCGGCGATCGCGCTCGGTTACTACGCCATGCCGGCGGTGATGCGACTGACCCGCAACGGCATGCTCGAAGTGCTGGCCTCGGACTACGTCAGGACCGCCCGCGCCAAAGGTCTGCCGCCGCGAAAGATCCTGATCCGGCATGCGCTGCGCAACGCCGTGATCCCGGTGATCGCGCTCGCCGCCGTCCAGTTCGGCTTCATGCTCGGCGGCTCGATCGTGATCGAGGCGGTGTTCTCGCTCCAGGGGCTCGGCCAGCTCGCCTGGGAATCCATCGCCCGCAACGACTTCCCGGTGGTGCAGGCGATCGTGCTGGTCCTGGCGATGATCTACATCGCTCTGACGCTGGCCGCCGACCTCCTGAACGCCTTCCTCGATCCCCGGCTGCGCCAATGACCCTCCAGCCATCCGCTTCCCCGCTCAGCGCCGGCTTGCCCGAGACGCCGGCGGCCCTCCCGGCCGATAGGCCGGCGGCGCTGCCCGCCGCCCGCTCGCCCACCGCCCTGGCGCTTCGGCGCGGTCTCCGCCACGGCGGCTTTGTGATCGGTGCCGGCATCCTCGGGACCATCCTGCTCTGCGCGCTCGCCGCCCCGCTGATCGCGCCCCACGATCCCTACGCCCAGGACGTCTCGCGGCGCCTGATCCCGCCGATCTGGCAGGCGAAGGGCACGTGGGACCACGTGCTCGGCACCGACAAGCTCGGGCGCGACTACCTCAGCCGCCTGATCTACGGCAGCCAGATCTCCCTGCTGATCGGGATCGCGGCGGCCGCCATCTCGGGCGTGATCGGCACGACGCTCGGCATCTGCGCCGGCTATTTCGGCGGCCGGGTCGACGCGGTGGTGAGCTACGTCGTGACCACGCGGCTGGCCATGCCGGTGGTGCTGGTCGCGCTCGCCATGGCCTCCCTCGTCGGCGGCTCGCTGAAGGTGGTGGTGCTGGTGCTCGGCTTCCTGCTCTGGGACCGTTTCGCCGTGGTCACCCGCGCGGCGACCCGGCAGATCCGCGACCAGGATTTCATCGCCGCGGCCCGCGCCACGGGCTTCTCCCCGGCCCGCATCCTGTTCCAGGAGGTGCTGCCGAACATCCTCAACGCGCTCATCGTGGTGGCGACCCTGGAGATGGCGCACGCCATCCTGCTTGAGGCCGCCCTGTCCTTCCTCGGCCTCGGCGTGCAGCCGCCGCTGCCGTCCTGGGGCCTGATGATCGCCGAGGGCAAGCCGTACATGTTCTTCCAGCCCTGGGTGATCACCATCCCGGGCGTCGCGCTCCTGATCCTCGTCCTGGCGATCAACCTGCTCGGCGACGGCATCCGCGACGTCACCGCCCCCGAGGGGCGGCGCTGAGCCCCCCTTGCCCCGCAAAAAACCCCACCGCACCGAGATCGAGTGAGCCCATGTCCCGACACGACGCGATCGCGCGCGCCGCGCGCCACTACGACGAGGGCGGCTTCCTCAGCGTGCTGCAGGACGCCGTCGCCCGCCCGACCGAGAGCCAGACCTCGGGGCAGCTGCCGAAGCTGAAGGCTTACCTCACCGACTTCCTGGTGCCGCGGATCGCGCCGCTCGGCTTCACCAGCCGCATCCTCGACAACCCGGACGGCGTCCACGGCCCGTTCCTCATCGCCGAGCGTCACGAGGGCGACGCGCTGCCCACGGTGCTGATCTACGGCCACGGCGACACCGTGCGGGGCTATCCCGAGCAGTGGCGCGAAGGCCTCGACCCCTGGACTGTCACCATCGAGGGCGAGCGCTGGTACGGCCGCGGCACCGCCGACAACAAGGGCCAGCACATCCTCAACCTCGGAGCGCTGGCGGCGGTGATGGCGGCGCGCGACGGGCGCCTCGGCTTCAACACCAAGCTGCTGATCGAGATGGGCGAGGAAGCCGGCTCGCCGGGCCTGCGCGACCTCTGCCGCGCCGAGGCCGCGGCGCTCAAGGCCGACGTGCTCATCGCCTCGGACGGGCCCCGCGTCAGCGCCGAGCGGCCAACGGTCTTCCTGGGCTCGCGCGGCGGTTACACCTTCGAGATGGTGCTGGACCTGCGTGAGGGCAGCCACCATTCCGGCAACTGGGGCGGCCTGCTGCGCAACCCCGGCACGGTGCTGGCCAACGCCATCGCGACCCTCGTCGACGGACGCGGCAAGATCCTTCTCGACGCCCTGCGGCCACCGGCGCTCCCCGACAACGTGCGGGCGGCGTTGGCCGACATCACTGTGGGCACCGATCCGACCGCGCCGAAGATCGACGCTGATTGGGGCGAGCCGGGACTGACCGCGGCCGAGTGCGTGTTCGGCTGGAACACCCTCGAGGTGCTGGCTTTCAAGACCGGCGACCCGGACGGACCGCTCAACGCCGTGCCGCCCACCGCCAAGGCGACGCTGCAGCTGCGCTTCGTCGTCGGCACCGACTGGGAAGGCATCCTGCCGGCCCTGCGCGCCCATCTCGACGCCCACGGCTACCCGATGGTCGAGGTCCGTGCCGCGCGCACGGAGGTGTTCCGCGCCACCCGGCTCCCCGTTGAGGACCCGTGGGTCGACTGGGCGCTGGCCTCGATCGCCGAGAGCACGGGCAAGCGGCCGGCCCTGCTGCCGAACCTCGGCGGCTCGCTGCCCAACGACGCCTTTTCGGAGATCCTCGGCCTGCCGACCCTGTGGGTGCCGCATTCCTACCCGGCCTGCCTCCAGCACGGCCCCGACGAGCACCTGCTCGGGCCGCCCTCGCGCGAGGCCCTGATGCTGATGGCGGGCCTGTACTGGGACCTCGCCGAGACCGGGCCGGCGGTGCTCGCCCGGCGTGAAGCCCTCAAGGGAGCCTGAGCATGAGCGAGCCCGTCGTCCGCATCCGGAATCTCACCCTGGCGCTGCCGAAGGGCTCGGACCGTCCCCACGCGGTCGAGGACCTCTCCCTCGACCTGATGCCGGGCAAGATCCTCTGCGTCGTCGGCGAGTCGGGCTCGGGCAAGTCGATGAGCGCCTACGCGCTCACCGGCCTCCTGCCCCGCGCGCTGAAGCCGGTCGGCGGGGAGATCCTGTTCGAGGGGCGAGACCTGCTCACCCTGGACGAGCGCGGCTGGCGCAGCCTTCGCGGTCGCCGCATCGCCATGGTGTTCCAGGAGCCGATGACGGCCCTCAACCCGGTCATGCGCATCGGCGACCAGATCGCCGAGATGTTCGAGGCGCACGGCCTCCTCACGCCGGCCGAGCGCAGGGCCCGGGCCGTCGCGCTCGCCACCGAGGTCGGCCTGCCCGATCCGGGGCAGATCGTGCGCGCCTACCCGCACCAGCTCTCCGGCGGCCAGCGCCAGCGCGCGATGATCGCCATGGCGCTCGCCCTCGAGCCCTCGATCCTCGTCGCCGACGAGCCGACCACGGCGCTCGACGTCACCACTCAGGCCCAGATCCTCACGCTGATCCGCGACCTGCAGCGGCGGCGCGGCATGAGCGTCCTGTTCATCACCCACGATTTCGGCGTGGTGGCGGACATCGCCGACCATGTCGCCGTGCTCCAGCGCGGGCGACTGGTGGAGCAGGGCAGCGCCGAGACCGTCCTTCAGCATCCGCAGCACCCCTACACCCAGGCCCTGCTCGCGGCGGTGCCGAGCCTGGTGCCGCCGGCGCGCGCCTCCCGCGAGGCCGAGCCCCTCGCCCTCTCGGCCATCGGGCTGACCAAGACCTACGCCACGCGCGCCGGCCTGTTCGGCAAGCCGCGCGTGGTCGCGGCGGTCAAGGAGGTGGCCTTCGACGTCCGCCGCGGGGAGACCCTCGGCCTCGTCGGCGAATCCGGCTCCGGAAAGTCCACCACCGCGCGCCTCGCGATCCGGCTGATCGAGCCGGACCGGGGCACGGTGCGCCTCGGCAGCCTCGACTACACGGCGTTGGCGCCGCGCGCGCTGCGTGACGAGCGCCGGCGCATCCAGATGATCTTCCAGGACCCGTTCGCATCCCTGAACCCGCGCCGCACCGTCGAGCAGATCATCACCGCCGGCCCGATCGCGCACGGTACGCCTCGGCGGGAGGCCCGCGCCCGGGCCCGCGAGCTCCTCGACCTCGTCGGCCTCTCGGCGAGCGCGGCCGAGCGCTACCCCAATGCCTTCTCCGGCGGCCAGCGCCAGCGCATCGGCATCGCCCGGGCGCTCGCCATGGAGCCAGACGTGCTCGTGGCCGACGAGGCGGTCTCGGCCCTCGACGTCTCGGTTCAGGCGCAGGTGCTCGACCTGCTGGAAGACCTCAAGCAGCGCCTGAACCTCGCGATGCTGTTCATCACCCACGACCTGCGCGTCGCGGCCAAGATCTGCGACCGCATCGCCGTGATGCATCGCGGCGCTATCGTGGAGATGCGGCCCACGGCCGACCTCTTCCGGCAGTCGGATCACGCCTACACTCGCTCGCTCCTCGCGGCGGTGCCGGGCCTGCAGCCTATTCAGCCCTGATAGCACGACGGCCTGCGAGACGGCCGAAGCTCCCAGACGACAGACTGACGGATGCTTTCGGTAAGCGCTAACGGCAATCCCGACGAATGGGTTGGGTCGGATGCGGAAGGTCTGCTTCTGGACAGACGGTCAAAGTCCGGTTGCCACCCAAACCGGTCGTTCCGGATCCCTGAGGCGATGCCCAGAAGCGGACATTGAGCGAGCTAGCTCCGTACGGATGGAGTTGGCTGAAAGCCCTCTTGCTAGTTTCGGTAGCGCGATGCGCCAAACCGGACGAGCGAGCATCGCCGCTACCACCATCAGAGGCGCACGTTTTGCCGACGTTTGAATAGCCGACACGGTTTACCGACAGAAATGCAAACATTTTTCGCCAGCGGACCTGCGGTTAAATCGATCGCCGGTCAAATGGGCGGATCCCCGACAAATCGTTCAGGTTACTATCGACCCTTTGCAGAAGCCGGGAATGTCCGCTTGCAGGCGGCTTGGTAAGGCAGTGACCTACGTCTGGAACACGTGGGCAGCAGTCATTCAGGCTCGCCATAGCATCGCGTGTGTTGCCCAGCCACTCGACCGAGGGTGACCTAGGCGGTGTCGCGAGAAACGACGGCCCGGCTTCGGGTCGTCGCATACACGCCACCCGTGCACGTCGCGTGGGTCGGCCAGCGTCTCCGAAGCAACTGCCCACCGATTTCGGGCGCTTTACGCTCGCCACGGCATCGCGACCTGGTCCGACCTTGCGACAACAGCGGATCTCGTCCGACGAACCCTCGGTGTCAGTCCGAGCGCCTGGGAAGAGGCGAAGAGCGCGCTCGGGGAAGAACAGGCGTGCGTGGTCATCGCCTGCATCATGCAGAAGGGGACTGCCATCAACTCGGCGGGGGCCTACCTGCGCAAGCTTACCGATCTAGCCAAGGTCGGCAAATTCTCGCTCGGACCGATGCTAATGGCGCTGATGCCAAAGCTGGGAGCAGGGGAGGGGGGCGCTGATCGGCCCCCAGGCGGTGGTCCAAGGGTGGAGTTAGTGCGCGGTAGGCCGTTCTGCCACGGGTAGCTTGGCCGGCGGAGCTGGTCGGGCGAGCGCAGCCGGCCAAGCGGAGAACGCTGGCACGAACACCTCCGGTGCCG
>NZ_JAKSYF010000188.1:0-373 GCF_022829745.1 Methylobacterium sp. E-016 | reverse complement strand
GAGTGTGTGGGTGGGGGTGTGACAGGCAGGGGGTGGTGTGGGAGGGTTTGGGGTTGGTTTGTTGTTAGGGTTCGTCGCAGGCCTGACCACCGGCAGGAGGGGGTTGTGTTTGGGGGGGGTGGCTTTGTTGGGCTGGTATACGTGATTCGGTGTTCCGGGCGAAGACGAACACAGGCGCCGTCGTTGTCCCAGATCCGCCCCACCTTGGGCTGCTTGGCCGTCTGCTTTTTTGTTTGTGGTCGAGAGATAAGCTAGACGCGCTTGTCGTTGACCGACCACCCGGCCGCCTTCAGCAACGCGCTGATCTTGCGGTAGCCGTAGCGCCCGTACTTCTCGGCCAACGCCACAAGATCGGCCGTCAGCGCCTCTTCGT
>NZ_JAKSYF010000187.1:0-469 GCF_022829745.1 Methylobacterium sp. E-016 | reverse complement strand
CGCCGAAGCCACCAAAGAAACCTCCGTCGTCCCCGCCGTCCGCACCGATTGACCCGTCCGAGCCGTCCGTGCTCCCGGGGCTGATGGAGCCGTCCGACCCATCCGAGCCGTCCGCGCTGCCGGGGTTGATGGATCCGTCCGACCCATCCGAGCCGTCCGAGTTGCCGGGGCTGGTGGAACCGTCCGAGCCGTCCGCGCCTCCGGGGTTGATGGAGCCGGCCGACCCGTCCGAGCCGCCCGCGCTTCCGGCGCTTGTCGAGCCGGCCGGGCCGTCTGATACGTCCTCTTGACCGGCGCTGGTGGAACCGTCCCAGCCGTCGTAGCTGTCGGCGTTGAGGGAGTTGCCTGCGCGATCGGAGACGTAGTCACTCGCGGACCTGTTGGAGGCGCCCGGCCCGCAGGAGTAGCCGTGTTGGCCAGAGCTGCTTGCTCGACTCACGCTAACGAGTGCGTGGTCGTAAGCGGCTTT
>NZ_JAKSYF010000183.1:0-445 GCF_022829745.1 Methylobacterium sp. E-016 | reverse complement strand
TCGGCGAGGGCCATGAGGGCTCCTGCGAGCTCGGTGAGGTTGGCCGAGGCCGCCTCGACCTCGCGGGTGCCGGCGGCGGTCTGCTGGCTCGCCTGGCGGATGTTCTGCAAGGCGCCCATCACCTGCTCGATGCCGAGCTGCTGCTGGTTGGTTGAGGCGATGATCTGCTGGAAGGTCTGCGTCGCTTCTTCGACCCGCGCCGTGATCTCCTCGATCGTGCGCTGGGTCGTATCGGAGCGCGCCTTGCCAGCGGCCGCCCGCTTGACCGCCTCCTCCGTCAGGGCCGCGTCATCCCCCCCCGCGGGGCGCAGCGCCAGGCGAGGCTCGACCACGAGGTCCGCGCCCGTCCGGTCCGGCTGCGCGAGCCGACCGTCGAGCCGGCGCCCGCGGCCGCCGGCGCGGACGGGCTGTCGCGCGCGAGCCGTCGCGGGCTCGATCTGTTCGC
>NZ_JAKSYF010000182.1:0-22036 GCF_022829745.1 Methylobacterium sp. E-016 | reverse complement strand
GCCTTCCGCATGCGAAACCGCGACCTCGTCTACGTCTCCAACGCCCCCTTCACCGAAGTCTCCAAGGTCGTCAGCGTCTTCTCCACCGTCGCAGGCCCCGTCGCATCCGCAGCCTCCGTCTACGCCTACTCACGGTAGGCGTTTTCCCCGCCCGACGCGGTGCCTCCGTGCGCGATGCGTCGCCGGTCGACTTGCCCGATCGCGGGTTTTCCCGGAAACAGGCGGCCGTCCGGGACGCGGCTCGGTGTTTGGTACGCTGCCGTGCCGGAGGTGCGTCGATGCCGAGAAGGGGCCTGATGACGATCGGACGCGCTTCCCGGTTCGACCCGACCCTGGCCCAGTCCCGCATCCGCAGCCTCCGTGCCGGCCTCGCGCTGGCGGTGCTGAGCGTGTTTCCCGCCTGCGCCGACGTGGTGGTCGGCGTCGCGGTCCCGCGCTCGGGCGCCTACGTCTCGGTCGGCGAGCAGGTGCTGCGCGGCGTCGAGGCGGCGGCCCGCGACGCCAACGCGAAGGGCGGCCTCGACGGGCAGGCCATCCGCCTCGACGTGCAGGACGACGCCTGCGATTCCAACACCGCCACGGCGGTCGCCAACCACTTCGTGCGGTCCGACGTGGGCCTCGTCGTCGGGCACGTGTGCTCGAACGCGTCGCTTGCGGCCTCGGAAATCTACAGCCAGAACGGCGTCGCGATGATCACCGCGGCCTCGGTCTCGGCGAGGCTGACCGATCGCGGTCTGCCGACGATCTTCCGCGTCTGCGGCCGCGACGACGACCAGGCGCGCCTCTCGGCGATCGTGCTGGCCGAGCGCTTCCGCGACCGCAAGATCGCCCTGCTCCAGGACCTGACGCCGGCCGCGCGCGCGCTCGCCACGGCGACCAAGGACAACCTCAACCGCATCGGCATCAACGAGGCGCTGCTCTCCGCCTTCTCGCCGAGCGATGCCGACGACGCGGCCTTGGCCGACCGGCTGAAGGCGGCCGGCATCGAGGTCGCCTATTACGGCGGCGACGCCGCCGAGATGGGCCGGCTCGTGCGGATCTCGGCCGAGCGCGGCTTCCGGCCGCAATGGTTCGGCACCTCCGCGATCGCCACGTCGGATTTCGCCAAGATCGCCGGCGGGGCGAGCAACGGCGTGCTGATGACCTTCTATCTCGACCCGAGCCGCCAGCCGGCGGCGGCCGAGGTGGTGAAGGCGTTCAAGGCCGAGGGCGGCGACCCGACGGGCTCGACGATCTACGGCTATGCCGCGCTGCAGGCGCTGGTCGCGGCAGCCAACTTCGCCCACACGCAGGACCCCAGGCGCATCGCCGCGACGCTGCACGCCGAGCGCTTCGACCTCGTGCTCGGGACCGTCGGCTTCGACGGAAAGGGCGACGTCACCGCCCAGGGCTACGTGCTCTACGTCTGGAAGGACGGCGTCTTCACCCCCGCGCCGAAGTAGCCCGTCCGCTCAGGCGGCCTCGGCGGCGTCGACCTCGGGCCCGCGGCCGAGGCCGCGCAGCAATTCGGCGAGGTGCGGGCGTACGCCGAGCTGAAGCTTGTGCAGGCGCCGCACCGCCGCGTCGAGCGTGCCCCGGCGGTCGAGCATCGCGTCCGCGAAGCCGATCATCCGCGCGTTCGGCCAGGCCGGCTCGCGGATCGCGTGCAGGCGCCGGACCAGCACCTCGGCGTCGGCCTCCGGCTCGGCGTCGCTCATCAGGATCAGCAGCGCCGCGGTCGAGCGCGACAGGCCGTAATGGCAGTGGACGAGGAGATGCGCGGCAGGTCCCGCCTCGCGGTCGCGCCCGAAGGCCAGGATCGCGGCGACGTGCTCGGGCTCCGGCGGGACCAGCCCCTCGCCCGGTCCGAGGCAGTCGTGGAAGTGCAGGGTCGTGCGCCGATGGGGGCCGTAGGCGGCGAAGTCCGCCGGCTCCGGCGTGCCCGGATCCAGCAGCGACAGCACGCGGTCGACGCCGCGGTCGCCGTGGCGCGCGAGCTCTTCCAGTCCGCAGACGGTGTGGAGGGTGATGGAGGCGGGTGTCACGACGGCGGGGCCTAGCACGGCACGTCGACGGTTTCGAGACCCGCACCGGACATGCTAGGGGCCGCGGGATCGCAGCCGATGCCGAGGGAGGTGCCATGACGACCGTGAAGCGACGTGCGCTCCTCACCGCTGGGCTCGGAGCCGCCCTCGCCTCCCCCGCTCTTGCTTCCCCAGCACTTGCCGCCACCCCGGCCCAGGGCGGTCCCGAGGTCCGTTGGCGGCTCGCCTCGGCCTTCCCGAAGAACCTCGACATCCTGTTCGGCGCGTCGGAGACGCTCGCCCGCATCGTCGGCGAGGCGACCGACGGCCGCTTCGCGATCCAGGTGACGGGTCCCGGCGAGCCGGTGCCGGCCGACGGGCTTCTCGATGCGGTCGCGGCCGGAACCGTCGAGATGGGTCACGGGCCGGCCACCGTCGCGGCCGGCAAGGATCCGACGCTCGCGCTCGCGACCGCGCTGCCCTTCGGCCTCAACGCCCGCGGCCAGAACGCGTGGTGGCTCGCCGGCGGCGCCAACGACCTGTTCGCCGACCTGCTCGCGAAGAACGGCCTGGCGAGCCTGCCGGGGGGCAACACCGGCGCCCAGATGGGCGGCTGGTTCCGGCGCGAGATCAAGACGGTCGCCGACCTCCAGGGCTTGAAGATCCGCATCGGCGGCCTCGGGGCGCAGGTCCTGGCCAAGCTCGGCGCCGTGCCGCAGGCGGTCCCGGGGCCGGAGATCGCGGCCGCGCTCGAGGCCAAGCGCCTCGACGCCGCCGAGTGGATCGGCCCCTACGACGACGAGCGCCTCGGCCTGCAGAAGGCCGCGCCGATCTACCATTATCCCGGATTCTGGGAGGGCGGCGCCATGCTGCACTTCTGGCTCAATGCCGAGACGTGGAAGGCGCTGCCCAAGCCCTACCGGGCAATCCTCCAGGCGGCCTCGGCCGAGGTCGCCGCGGACGTCCAGGCCAAGTACGACGCCCGCAACCCGGGTGCGCTCCGCCGGCTGGTGGCGACCGGGGCGCAGCTCCGCCCGTTCCCGCAGGACGTGATGGAGGCGGCGCTGAAGGCCGCCAACGACGTCTACGCCGAGATCGCGGGCAAGAACCCAGACTTCCGCCGCATCTACGAAGCGATGAAGACCTTCCGCAACGAGGAATATCTCTGGTTTCAGGTGGCGGAGTATACCTACGACAATTTCATGATACGAGCGCGGGCGCGCGGATAAGCGCGGTGCCGCAGTTTCGGTTTTCGTGGCAAGATCGCGATCCTCGGAGGTTTGCCCGCGGCTGCAAGTCCCAAGCCGTCGCGGGATCGCGCCGAAACTGTCGCGGAACAGCGTTCGATGATGCCCGATGACGATCTCGTTCCCGAGACCTTCGACGAGGTGCCGGAGCGCTCCGGGCGTTGCCTGATCGTCGGCGTCGGGGCCTCCGCCGGCGGGATCGAGGCGCTGGAGGGCTTCTTCCGCGGCATGCCGAGCCTGCCGGGGCTCGGGATCGTCATCGTGACGCATCTGAGCCCGTGGCGCGAGAGCGTCCTCCACGAGATCGTCTCGCGGTTCACCGACCTTCCGGTCGAGGTGGCCGCCGACGGCCACGCGGTCGCGGAGAACCATGTCTACGTCCTGCCGGCCGATGCCGTCGTCGGCATCCGCAACGGGATCCTCGTCGTGCAGCGCCAGGGCGCCGACCAGCGCGAGCGGCACCCGGTCGACATCTTTCTCAGCGCCCTGGCGGCCGACCAGGGCGAGTATTCCGGCGGCGTCATCCTGTCGGGGGGCGATTCGGACGGGACGCTCGGCATCAAGGCGATCAAGGAGCATGGCGGCATCACGCTGGCCCAGGTCGCCAACGGCGACGGGCCGCAGCACCCGGAGATGCCCTCCAGCGCGATCGCGACCGGGTACGTCGATTTCGGCGTTCCCTCCCACGAGATGGGCGACAAGCTCGTCGCCTATCGCCGAAGCCTGTCGATGACCGATGCGATCCTGACCGGCGGCGGTCCCGACGAGGCCGGCCGGTCTCCCGACGAGCTGCGCGGCGAGATCTACGCGATCCTGCGCGCCCAGGTCGGGCACGATTTCGGCGGCTACAAGACCAAGACCTTCCTGCGCCGGGTCCAGCGCCGGATGCAGATCCTCCAGGTCGAGGCCGTCGCCGCCTACGTCGAGCGGCTCCGCCGGGATCCGGCCGAGGTCTCGGCCTTGTTCCGCGACCTCCTGATCAACGTGACCACGTTCTTCCGCGACGCCGACGCCTTCGCCGTCCTGAGCGAGAGCGTCATCCCGAAGCTCTTCGAGGGCCGCGGCGCCGACCAGACCGTCCGGGTCTGGGTGCCGGGCTGCGCCACCGGCGAGGAGGTGTTCTCGCTCGCGATCCTGATGCTGGAGCACATGGAGACGCTGAGCGCGGTCTGCCGCGTGCAGATCTTCGCCACCGACATCGACGAGCACGCCCTCGGCGTCGCGCGGACCGGCCGCTATCCGGAGCAGCTGCTCGACGGCGTCTCGCCCGAGCGCCGCCGCCGCTTCTTCGTGCGGGACGGGGCGAGCTTCGTGCTGACCAAGCCGGTGCGCGACCTGTGCATCTTCTCGCCCCACAGCGTCATCCGCGACCCGCCGTTCTCGCGGCTCGACATGGTCTCGTGCCGGAACCTGCTGATCTATTTCGGGCTCAGCATCCAGAACCAGGTGCTGCCGACCTTCCACTACGCGCTGAAGCCCGGCGGCTTCCTCTTCCTCGGCATGTCGGAGAACCTGAGCCAGTTCGCCGACCTGTTCGCGCCGATCGACAAGAAGCACCGCATCTTCCGCAGCCGCGCCGACCACGCGACGGAGCCGCGCGTTCCGCTCGCCCTCAGCGGATTGCGCGCGATGTCGCAGATCGGAGATCTGCGGCCGCGTCAGTCGGGCAGCAGCAGCCTGGCGCTTCGCCATTCGGTCGAGGTGCAGGTTCTCGAGCGGTTCTCGCCGCCCCACGTCGCCGTCAACCGCCAGGGCGACGTGGTCTACTACTCGAACCGGACCGGCAAGTACCTCGAGGCGGCGCCGGGCCTTCCCACCCGCCAGCTCCTGACGATGGCGCGCAAGGGCCTCAGGCTCGAGCTCCGGGCGGCGTTCCGCGAGGCGGTCGACACCAACGCTCAGGCGGTGCGCGAGGGACTCGTCGTGGAGGGCGACGACGGCCGCGTGCAGATCGTCACCGTGACCGTCGAGCCCCTGGTGGCGCAGCGCTCCGAGGAACCGCTGTTCCTGGTGCTGTTCAGCGACGAGGGGCCGTCGATCAGCCGCGAGGCGGCGCAGAAGCGCTCGGTCTCGGCCCAGGACGAGGTCGCGCTCCAGCTCGAGCGCGAGCTGCGCGAGACCCGCGAGCGCCTGCAATCGCTGATCGAGGAGTACGAGACCGCGCTGGAGGAGCTGAAATCCTCCAACGAGGAGCTGGTCTCGGTCAACGAGGAGCTGCAATCGACCAACGAGGAGCTGGAGGCCTCGAAGGAGGAGCTGCAATCGGTCAACGAGGAGCTCTACACGGTCAACGCCGAGCTGAACGGCAAGGTCGAGGCGCTGGACCGCGCCAACACCGACCTGCACAACCTCTTCGCCAGAACCGACATCGCGACGGTGTTCCTGGACGCGAAGCTGGTGATCCGCAGCTACACCCCGGCGGTGACGGAGATCTTCAACATCCTGCCGAGCGACCGCGGCCGCCCGATCACCGATTTCGCCGGCCGGCTGACGCTGCCGAACCTCGCCGAGGACGTCGCCGCGATCATGCGGGGCAGCGACACGATCGAGCGGCAGATCGACCGTGGCAAGGACGCCGCACGCTTCCTGGTGCGGCTCGCGCCCTACCGGAACGGCGAGAACCGGATCGAGGGCGTCGTCGTCAGCTTCATGGACGTCACGGTGCTCGCCCGCGTCGAGATGAGCCAGCGCGTCCTGGTCGCGGAGCTGCAGCACCGGACGCGCAACCTCCTGGCGGTGGTCCAGTCGATCGCCCGCCAGACCCTCGGGACCGGGCCGGCGGTCGAGGGCTATGCCGAGCGGCTGAAGGCGCTCGGCCGGGTGCAGGGCCTGTTCGGCCGCTCCGACAGCGGTGCGGTCGACCTCGCCGAGCTGGTGCGGCTCGAGCTGCGTGCGCATGGCGGCGAGGAGAACGACCGGATCACCGTCTCGGGGCCGGCCGTCGCCCTCGACTTCGAGCACGTCCAGACCTTCGCCCTCGCGCTGCATGAGCTGGCCACCAACGCGGTCAAGCACGGTGCCCTGTCGCAGGCCGAGGCGCGCCTGGCGATTGGATGGACCTTGGGCGCGAGTCCCGCCGGCGGGCGGCTGCTCGTCCTCGACTGGATCGAGAGCGGCGTCGTCATGCCGGCCGCTCCCGAGCGCCGCGGCTTCGGGCGCGACCTGATCGAGAAGGCTCTGAGCTACAGCCTTCGCGCCCAGGCCCGATTCGAGCTCGGGACGGACGGCGTCCGTTGCCGCATCGAGATGCCCCTATGAGTTGTAGCGTCAAGAGGTTACACCTGTATCCGTCAGGCGGCGTGACCGGCGCGGCCTGCGCGGCGGCCAGGTTCGAGACGGCATGAACAATCCCTTCATTCGGAAGCTGGAGAACTTCACCCGCTTCTCCCTGGCGGATCGGAAGGCGCTCTCCGACGCGACCGCCCAGAACCTCCGCCGGCTCGGCGCGCGCGAGGACATCATCAACGAGGGCGACGAGCCGCGGGCCGTCAACCTCGTCCTGGAAGGCTGGGCCTGCCGCTACAAGCAGCTGCAGGACGGGCGCCGGCAGATCATCGCGTTCTTCCTGCCGGGCGACCTCTGCGACCCGCACATCTTCACCCTGCGCCGCATGGATCACGCCGTCGCTTCCCTGACGCCGGTGACGCTGGCCCGGATCACGCAGGAGACCATCGAGGGCATGACGGCGGCCTCGCCCCGCATCGCCGAGACGCTGTGGTGGGAGATGCTGCACAACGCCGCCGTTCAAAGGGAATGGACCGTCAGCCTCGGGCAGCGCTCGGCGGTCGAGCGCCTTGCCCACCTGCTCTGCGAATTGTATCTGCGCCTGCGCGCGGTCGGCCTCACCGAGGGGACGGCCTACGACCTGCCGGTGACGCAGGCCGACCTCGCCGACACCCTCGGCCTGTCGAGCGTCCACGTGAACCGAACCCTCCAGGAGCTGCGCGGCGCGGGCCAGATTACCTGGAAGGGCCGACGCGTGACGATCCACGACCTGCCGGCGCTGATGGCGCTCGCCCTGTTCGACCCCGGATACCTCCACCTCGATCACGAGGGCGCGCATCTCGATGCGAACTGAGGTCGGCCTCGCACCGGACGCCGAGACCTACCAAGCTGCCCCGGAACGAAGCGACCGCTTCACAGGGACCGGGGCCCGATGACCATCGACGGTCGGATCGCCGCGCTCGAGGCCGAGAACGCAGCCCTGCGTCGGCACCTCGGCGCGGCCGGGCTCGACCTCGAATCGCCGCCGGCGACCTCGACCGCACCGGCGATGGTCGCGGTCCTCCATCGGACCCGCAACACCCTGGCGATGATCCGCGCGATCATCCGGCGCTCGGCGGACACCGATCGCAGCGTCGAGGAGTGCCTGATGCGCCTCGACGGCCGCCTCGGGGCGATCGCCCGCGTGCAGAGCGCGGGGATCACCGCCCCGTCCTGCGGCATCGACCTGCACTCGATCCTCGCCGACGAGCTGCTGGCCCTCCTCGCCCGCGAGGGCGAGCAGGTCGAGATCGACGGGCCGAAGGTTCTGCTGGCGCCCCGCGCCGCCGAGGTGTTCGCGCTCGCCGCCCACGAGCTCGCCAACAACGCGATGGAATACGGGGCGCTGACGATCCCCGACGGCCGCATCGCCGTCGCCTGGCGCCTGGAGCCCGGCGCGGCGGCACCGATCCTGTCGCTCACCTGGACCGAGACCGGGCTGCGCGACCTGCCGGCCGAGCCCGCGCGCTGCGGCTTCGGCACCGAGATGCTGGAGCACACGCTGCGCTACGAGTTCGGCGCGGAGACGACCCTGGCCTACGCTCCCGGCGGCCTGCGCTTCACGATCCGCTTCGCTCTGGTGCCGAGGATCGGCATCGTGCCCGGCCCGTCGGCGGACGAGGACGGGCTCGACGCGTAGGTTGTTTTGATCGGACGGTCAGGCCCCGAACAGCGCGCGGGCGATCGCGCCCGGTCCCACCGGCTTCTCGCAATGGGCGACGTCGGCGTAGCGCGGCGGCACCATCTCCCGGTCGTAGCCGGTCGCGAAGACGAAGGGGATGCCGCGTGCCGCCAGC
The DNA here is from genome assembly GCF_022829745.1 of Methylobacterium sp. E-016. Lineage (NCBI taxonomy): Bacteria > Pseudomonadati > Pseudomonadota > Alphaproteobacteria > Hyphomicrobiales > Methylobacteriaceae > Methylobacterium > Methylobacterium sp. E-016. The sequence goes on along the minus strand of NZ_JAKSYF010000182.1, from coordinate 13,726 downwards.
GCGTCGGCCAGCGGGAAGACCATCTCGCCCTGCAGGTTGATGTCGAGCACGGCGGCATCGAGGTCGCGCGTCTCGGCGAGCAGCGTCAGGCCGTCGGCGACGGTGGCGGCCGGCCCGACCACCTCGGCGCCCCCCGCCTCGAAGCTGCGCGCCAGGTCGGAGACGATGAAGTAGTCGTCCTCGACGAGCAGGACGCGGCGCTTGGCCAGCGCCGCCGGCACGGTTCGGTCGCCGAAGGGGTCCATCGTGCTCACGGTTCTTCCAGGCTCGTATCCGGCGACAGTATCGCACGGATCCGCGCGAGAAAGCGGCCGTGAACGCGCCGCGGGCGCGTCCGGCGTCAGGGCGTGCGCTTGCGCAGCACGAAGGTGCCGGAGGCGAGGAATTTCTGCGCGCGCTTGCCGGTGTCGACCTCGGTCGTGAACACGTTCCCGCGCGAGTCGACGGCGAGGTTGTGGACCCAGTGGAATTGCCCGGCGCCGCGCCCGTTGCGGCCGAAGGCGCCGAGGGTCTTCCCGGTGGCGCGCGACAGGGTGCGGACCTCGTTGTTCGCCCCGTCGGCGTTGAGGAGGAAGCTCTCGTCGGCATCGGGCCACAGGGCGAGTTCCCAGACCGAGCCGTTGGCGCGGGTGTTGGTCTCGACGAACATCTCCTTCACGAAGCTGCCGTCCTTCCTGAAGACCTGGATGCGGTCGTTGGTCCGGTCGCAGACGTAGACGAGCCCATCGCGTGCGATCTTCACGCAGTGGACCGGGTTGGCGAATTGCTGCGACGGCGCGGCGGCGGGATCGTAGGGCGGCAGCTTGTCGTCGGTCGGCGGCCGGCCGTAGGCGCCCCACATGCGCTTGAACGCCCCGGTTTCGGAATCGAACACGATGATGCGGTGGTTGTAGTAGCCGTCGGCGACGTAGACCTCGTTGGCGGCCGCGTCGAAGTCGACGTTGGCGGGCTTGCCGAGCCGGCTGGTGTCGCGGCTGTCGGTCTGCGGCCCGGACTTGCCGATCTGCATCACGAATTGCCCGTCGGCGGTGAACTTGAGCAGCTGCCCGTCGTTCGCGCCGTTGCCGGCGATCCAGACGAAGCCCTTCGGATCGACCTGGATGCCGTGCTCGTTCTCGGGCCAGTCGTAGCCCTGCCCCGGCCCGCCCCAGGAGCGCAGCACCGTGCCGGCCTGGTCGAACTCGAGGACCGGGGGCGCCGGCTTGCAGCACTTGGTCCGCGGCGGATCGAGGCTCGCCGCCTTCTCGTCGTCGGTGAGCGTGCGCGGGCGCTGGACCACCCAGACATGGTCCTGGGCATCGACCGCGACGCCGGCCGCCTGCCCCATGATCCAGTCGTTCGGCAGCGGCTTCGGCCAGGCCGGGTCGACCTCGAAGGTCGGCACCTCGACGGCACCGCACGGACCGACCGCCGTCGCGGCCCAGAACAGCCCGACCGCCAGCGTCTCGCCGAGCTTGCGCATGTGGATCTCCTCCCAGCGGCGCACTTCCGGCGCCTGCGGGCGCAGTCTGCGGCGGGTCTCGGCGGGAGGCCAGGGGGCGGGGGTGTCGGCGCGGCGCGCAGAGTGACAGATTTACCACAACCGTCGGGCGCAGCGCCTCGTGACGACCGCGCCCAAGAAAAAAGGCCACTCCCGAAGGAGCGGCCCGAAGTCTAGGGAGGAAACGCCCAAGAAGGGCAACAGGACCGCGACGCCATCGCCGTCCCGCGCTGCACAATCTGATCCTCCCGATCGGAAATGCAAGGGGTTTCGGTCAGTGATCCTGTCGTTTCTCGCAGGCCGGCTCGGGTCGATCGCGGCATATGTTGAAAATGTCGCAGGCGCGCGCACCCGTTTTTCGGCCTTCGATGGCCGGTCTGCCGCCGGTCGATAATCGGTAAGTCTATGACTCGGAACAGGTTTTTAGCACCCCCCGCCGGAGCGTCGAAGCGGGCGGGACCGCTAGCGATCGCGTCTCGCGTGCAGCGGGACGATCGCGCTCCACGCTCTAGCTGAGCCGACACGGTTCGGCGATGCGAGCCGGACGGGGACGACGCGACGACATGGCGATTCACGAAAAGCGCTTCCGGGTCCTCAATGATGCCGCACCGCGGCAGGGCGGAACCTACGTGCTCTACCTGCTGCAGCAGGCGAACCGGGCGCATCACAATCCGGCGCTCGAATTCGCGATCGAGGAGGGCAACCGTCTTGGCCTGCCGGTGGTGGCCTGCTTCGGGCTCCTCGACGGCGCCAACGGGTTCCCCGAGGCCAACGCCCGGCACTACGCCTTCCTGCTGCAGGGGCTCGCCGATGCGAAGTCTGGGCTCGAAAAGCGCGGCGTCGGCTTCGTGATGCGCAAGGCCTCGCCCGCCGAGATCGCCATCGACCTCGCCCGCGACGCGGCGCTCCTCGTGCTCGATCGCGGCTACCTCGCGATCCAGAAGCGCTGGTACGGCGAGATCGCGAAGGCGGTCGAGGCCCGCGTCGTCCAGGTCGAGGGCGACGTCGTGGTGCCGGTCGAGGTCGCCTCCTCCAAGCACGAGTTCGCCGCCCGCACGCTTCGGCCCAAGCTGCACAAGCTCTGGGACGACTTCCTGGAGCCGCTCTCGGCCCGCAAGGTCGCGCACGGGGCCGACGGCCTGAAGCTCGTGAGCGAGATCGACGTGTCCGACCCGATGAAGGTCCTGGCCGGCATGAGCCTCGACACCGAGATCGCACCGGTGAAGCGCTTCGTCGGCGGCGAGACCCAGGCCCGCAAGCGCCTGAAGGCGTTCCTGGCGGACGGGCTGTCCGGCTACGGCAACGGCCGCAACCGGCCCGAGGCGGCGGCCGCCTCGCACATGAGCCCCTACCTGCATTTCGGCCAGATCTCGCCGGTGGAGATCGCGCTCGCCGTGCGCGCGGCCAAGGACGGCGACGGCGACGACCGCGGGGCGTATCTCGAGGAGCTGATCGTCCGGCGCGAGCTCGCCTCCAACCACGTGTTCTACACCGACGGCTACGACGACTACGCCAAGGCGGTGCCGGACTGGGCGCAGAAGACGCTGGCCGAGCACGCGGACGATCCGCGGCCCTACCGCTACACCGAAGCGCAGCTCGCGGCCGGCGAGACCCACGACCGCTACTGGAACGCCGCTCAGGCCGAGATGCGCGAGACCGGCTACATGCACAACCAGCTGCGCATGTACTGGGGCAAGAAGATCCTCGAATGGTCGCCCTCGCCGAAGGTCGGCTTCGAGCGGACGCTGCGGATCAACAACCGCTACTTCCTCGACGGGCGCGATGCGAATTCGTTCACCAACGTCGCCTGGGTCTACGGCCTGCACGACCGCCCGTGGGCGCGCCGCAAGGTGTTCGGCACCGTGCGCTATCAGAGCGAGAACTCGCTCAAGAAGTTCGATGCCAAGTCCTACGTGAAGACCGTCGAGACGCTCTGCGCGGCGGAGAAATAGCCGCCCTGCTCCTCGCGGCATGGCAAGCTCCTCGCGGGAGCATGTTCCAAGGTCACCGGATCGGGGAACATGCTCTGCCTTGTCGTGAAGTCGCATTATTCTCACGCGAGCCGGCATTCACCGCGTTCGAAAATGCTTTAAGCCACGGGGGCTGACGCAATCCGGCTCCGGTCGGCTTGCCGAGGCGAGCGTGCCCCGTCCGTGTCGAGTTCTCGCGCCATGCCGCCCCGTTTCCGCACCCGCGCGTCGATCGCGCGCCTGCGCAGCGCCTCGATCGGGGCCTATCCGCTCTGGCGCGGACGGCTGCTGTTCCTGGTCGGCGGCATCTGCGTCGGCCTCGCCGCCGTCCTGATGGCGCGATGCGCCGACGCGGCGCAGGTCGGCTTCAAGGCGCTCGTCGGCGTGTCGCCGCTGGCGGCGCTCGTCGTGACGCCCGCCGGCTTCGCGCTCGCCGCCCTGCTGGCGCGAACGGTGTTCCCGAACTCGCAGGGCTCCGGCATCCCGCAGGTGATCGCGGCGCGCCACACCCGCGATCCGGGCTTTCGCCACCGGCTGATCTCGCTCCGCGTCGCCTTCGGCAAGATCGTGGTGATGACGCTGGGGCTCGCCTGCGGCGCCTCCTCGGGCCGCGAGGGGCCGACGGTGCAGGTCGGCGCGGCGATCATGGCCGCGGTCGGGCGCCTGACGCCGGACCGGCTGCCCGGCCTGATCCTCGCCGGCGGTGCGGCCGGCGTCGCGGCCGCCTTCAACACGCCGCTGGCCGGCATCGTCTTCGGGATCGAGGAGCTCGGCCGCGCCTACGAGCCGCGCTCGTCCGGCCTGATCGTCGCCGGCATCGTCGCGGCCGGCCTCACCTCGCTCTGGCTCGTCGGCAACTACACCTATTTCGGGACCAGCGACGTGACGCTGCCGCTCGGCAAGGGCTGGCTCGTCGTCGTCGTCCTCGGAGCAGCGGGCGGCTTCGCCGGCGGCGTGTTCAGCCGCCTCGTCATCCTGTTCGCGCGCGGGCTGCCGGGCCGCGCCGGCCGCTGGATCGCCCGGCATCCGATCGCCTTCGCGGGCCTCTGCGGCCTCGGCGTCGCGCTCGCCGGGCTCGCCTCGGGCGGGTCGGTCTACGGAACCGGCTACGAGGAGGCGAAGGCGCTGCTGCACGGCGATTCCGCGGCGCGGCTCGACTTCGCGCCGTTGAAGTTCTGCGCCACCGCCCTGTCGGCGATCAGCGGGATCCCCGGCGGCCTGTTCGCGCCCTCGCTCGCGGTCGGGGCCGGCCTCGGGGGCATGCTGCAGGACGTCTTCCCGGGCGTGCCGATCGGCGCGCTGGTGCTCACCGGCATGGTCGCCTACCTCGCCGGCGTGCTGCAGGCGCCGATCACCGCCTTCGTCATCGTCACCGAGATGACCCAGGATCACGCGCTGATGATCCCGCTGATGATCGCGGCGGTGCTCGCCGACGCCGCCTCGAAGACGGTGTGCCGCACCGGGCTGTACCACACGCTCGCCGAGATCATGCTCGCGCGCGCCGAGCCGGCGAAGGACGAGACGCGAATCGAGGGCGAGAAATAACGGATCGAACGCGCGCGCGGGCGGGAACGGTTGAGCTTGGCCCGCATTGATCGGTCGCCTTCCCTGCCGGCCGTTCGCCGGTTCGTTCCGGAGTGTTCGGCATGACCCTTCTCAAATGGGCCCTCATCTGCTTCGTCGTCTCGGTGATCGCCGGCGGCCTCGGCTTCACCGGGATCGCCTCGGGCGCCGGATCGCTCGCCCGCATCCTGTTCGGTATCTTCCTGGTCATCGCCATCGTCATCGTGGTCATCGCCTTCGCCGTCGGGCAGGCGGTGTTCTGAGGCCCGGACGGTGGCCTCGGATACGCGGCCGGGCGCCGTCCTGAACGGGCGCACCTGCCTCGTCACCGGCGCCACCTCCGGGATCGGCTACGAGACCGCCCTGGGGCTGGCGAAGGCCGGCGCCCGGGTCGGCATCGTCGGCCGGGACGCGGGGAAGGTCTCCGCCTCGGCGCGCGCGATTTCTGCCGCGGTGCCCGGGGGGGCGGTCGACACCTTCGTTGCCGACCTCTCGTCGCAGACCGAGATTCGGCGTGTGGCGGGCGAAGTCCGTGCCGCCTACCCGCGCCTCGACGTGCTGGTGAACAACGCCGGCGCGATCTTCGACCGTCGCCTCGTCACCCTCGACGGGTTGGAGCGCACCTGGGCCCTCGATCATCTCGGCTACGTGCTGCTCACCCTCGAGCTTCTCGACCTGCTGAAAACCTCTGGCCGGCCGGGTGCCGCGTCGCGGATCGTCAACGTGGCCTCGGCCGCCCATACCCGCGGCCGCATCGCCTTCGACGATCTTCAGGCCGAACGATCCTACGGCCCGATGCGGGCGTATGCCCAGGCCAAGCTCGGCAACGTGCTGTTCACCTACGCTCTGGCCCGCCGCCTCGCCGGCACGCCCGTCACGGTGAACGCCCTGCATCCGGGGGTGATCGATACCGGCTTCGCCAAGAACACCGGCGGCGCGTTCGGCTTCGCCTGGAACCTGATCCGGCCGTTCCTCACCAAGCCCGCCGAGGGCGCGACGACGACGCTGCACGTGGCGACCGCGCCGGCGGTCGAGGGCGTGAGCGGCCGCTACTTCGCGCGCAGCCGCGAGACGGGGTCGTCGCGCGACAGCCGCGACGAGCGCGTGCAGGAGCGGACCTGGGCGCTAAGCCTGCAGCAGGTCGGGCACGCGCCCCGGTAGGGCGCACCCGAGCTTTTCCAGACCGTCAGCCGGCCGTCGCCTCGGCGGCGACCCTGCCCATCGCGGGTACGGATGCCGCGCGCGCCTGCACCTCGATGAACACGCGGGTCACGTTCGGGACGCGGGCCTTCAGGTCGCGGTCGAGGCGCGCCGAGACCCGTTCGACCTCGCCCGCGCTGAGGTCGTCGGCCATGTCGAGGCTGACGTTCACCAGGATGTCGGACGGGCCCATGTGCTGGGTCAGCACCTCGTTGACGGCGTTCACCCCCGCTTCCGCGCCAACCACCTCCTGGATCGCCGCGACGACCTCGGGGTCGGCGGCCTCGCCGATCAGGAGGCCGTGGGTCTCGATCATCAGGAAGATCGCCATCCCGACCAGCACGAGGCCGATGCCGACCGACGACCATCCGTCGAGGGCCGGCCTGTCGAGGACGTGCGCCAGCACCACGCCGGTCAACGCGATCACCAGGCCGATCAGGGCGGCGACGTCCTCGACCAGGATGGTGAACAGCGCCGGGTCCTTGCTCCGCCGGATCGCGCTGAGCGGCGAGCGGTCGCCCTTCTCGGCCCAGAACGCGCGCATCGCGACGAAGCAGGAATAGCCCTCCGCCGCGACCGAGAAGCCGAGGATGGCGACGTTCACCCAGAACCCCGGCAGCGGGTAGCCGAACAGGCTCGCGTCGGCCGCCGGCTCGGGATGCCGGATCTTGTGGGCGCCCTCGTAGATCGCGAAGATGCCGCCGCCGAGAAAGATCAGCAGCGCGACGATGAAGGCGTAGAAGTAAACCTCGCGGCCGTAGCCGAACGGGTGCTTGGCATCCGCCGGCTTCTTTGCGCGTTTCAGGCCGACGAGCAGCAGGATCTGGTTGGCGGTGTCCACCACCGAATGCGCGCCCTCGGCCAGCATGGCGGTCGAGCCGGTGAGGAAGGCGCCGACGAACTTCGCCACGGCGATGGCGAGGTTGGCGCCGGCGGCGGTGTAGATGGCGCCGGTGCTCTCATGTGCCATGCGTGTGGGGTCCTGTCCGATCGCCGGGTCGGATCGCAGCTGGGCCGCAGCGATCCGACCACAAGCGCATGGACCGCCGGGGAGTTCCGGCGGCGTGGACGCCGGAGGCGGGCCGGTGCATCCTGGAGGCCGCAACCACGGGTGCCTGCATGCCGGATACGACCTACGACGCCGACAACATCTTCGCGAAGATCCTGCGCGGCGAGATTCCGGCGCACCGGGTCTACGAGGACGCCGACACTTTAGCCTTCATGGACGTGATGCCCCAGGGACCTGGCCACACCCTGGTGATCCCGAAGGCGCCCGCGCGCGGGTTGCTCGACGCCGAGCCCGCTTCGCTCGCCGCGCTCGCCGCCAGCGTGCAGACGGTCGCACGGGCGGTGAAGGCGGCGTTCAAGGCGGACGGGCTGACGGTGTTCCAGTTCAACGAGGCGGCCGGGGGGCAGACGGTGTTCCACCTCCACGTCCACGTCGTGCCCCGCTTCGAGGGCGTGCCGCTCCAGCGCCACGAGGGCGGGATGGCCGATCCGGCGGTGCTCGCGGACCACGCCCAGCGGATCCGCGACGCCCTGAAGGGCTGAGGCCTCAGGCGGCGGTCGCTGCACCGGTCGGCGCCACCCCGGTCAGGAGCCGGCGCAGGGCCGCATTCTCGGCCTCCAGCTCGCTCACGCGGCGGAGCAGGAAGGCGATGGAGGTCTCGTCCGCTGCAGGTTCGGCGGCGGGCACCGCCGGCGCGGCCTTGGGCGTCTCGACCGCGAAGGTGATCCCGACGCCGTCGGCGCGCCGCCAGCGCATCGCCGAGCGGTAGGTCCGCTCCTTCTGCGGGATGAAGAGGTCGAACATCTCCGGCAGCGTCGCGGTCTCGCTGAGCACGAGACGCGCACCCGTCGAGGAGAAGTCCCGCACGAGGCAATCCATGCTCGAGGAGCCGTTGTTGAACAGGATGCGTCCCTTGAGGAACACCCTCTGCCGGACCTCGTTGCGATTCTCCGACGACATGAAACGAGCCTCAGGACCGAAAATTCAGGCTCGATCGTCCCACGGCGCCCCTTAAGGAATGCTCGCCGCGATCGCCGACTCCGCCCGGCTCACCTATAAAAAGCGCCGGTCTACGGTCTGGAACAGGTAGAAGCCGTTGAAGCGGACCCCGGTCTGCGCGGCGCGGCCGTCGAAATCGAGGGGGAGACCCGAGCTCTCGTCGAGCTTGCCCCCGAAGGTCCAGCGGCCGCCGCCGAGGAAGCTCGGGACGCGGCTGGACTCGGGAACGGCGCAGCACAGACCCTCGACGCTCTTCAGGCGGAACAGGTTGTAGCTCTGCATCGGAGAATCTCCGCTCGGCCGACCCCTCTGGCCGGATCCGTCGTACCCGACGATCCGGCTTGACCGTGTGGTTAATCACACACTCTGTCCGGTTTGTGTCGATCCGGTTCCGGGGACGTTGCGCTCCAGCTCGTCGAGCCAGATCCGGGCCGAGCCGTCGGACGGCGCGCGCCAGTCGCCGCGCGGGGAGAGGGCGCCCCCGGCGGAGACCTTCGGCCCGTTCGGCAAGGCCGAGCGCTTGAACTGGCTGAACCCGAAGAAGCGGGACAGGAACACCCCGAGCCAGCGCCGGATCTCGGGCAGGCCGTAGGCGACGCGCTTGTCGGCGGGAAAATCCGGCGGCCAGGCGCCGGCCGCCGCATTTCCCCAGGCATGCAGGGCCAGGAACGCGATCTTCGAGGGCCGGAAGCCGTGGCGCAGCGTATAGAACAGCGTGAAGTCCTGCAGCGCGTAGGGGCCGATCGTGGCCTCGGTGCTCTGCGGCGCCGCGTCGGCCTCGGCGGGCACCAGCTCGGGCGAGATCTCGGTGTCGAGCACCGCGCTGAGCACGCGCCCCTCCTCCGTGCCGAACTGGCCCGAGGCGATCGTCCAGCGGATCAGGTGCTGGATCAGGGTCTTGGGCACCCCGGCGTTGACGGCGTAGTGGCTCATCTGGTCGCCGACGCCGTAGGTGCACCAGCCGAGCGCCAGCTCCGACAGGTCGCCGGTGCCGACGACGATCGCGCCGGCGTGGTTGGCCAGCCGGAACAGGTAGTCGGTGCGCAGGCCCGCCTGCACGTTCTCGAAGGTGACGTCGTAGACCGCTTCCCCCGCAGCGTAGGGGTGGCCCATGTCGGCGAGCATCTGGCGCGCGGCGGGTCGGATGTCGATCTCGGCCGCGGTGGTGCCGAGCGCCCGCATCAGCGCGTGCGCGTTCCCCTTCGTCGCCTCCGAGGTGGCGAAGCCCGGCAGGGTATAGGCCAGGATGTCCGAGCGCGGATACCCGAGCCGGTCGAACGCCTTGGCGATCACGATGAGGGCGTGGGTCGAATCGAGGCCGCCCGAGACGCCGATCACGGCCCTGCGGGTGCCGGTGGCCTCGAGGCGCTGGGCCAGCCCCGCGACCTGGATGTTGTAGGCCTCGTAGCAATCCTGCGCGAGGCGGGCCGGATCGGCCGGCACGAAGGGAAACCGCTCGATCCGCCGGATCAGCCCGAGGTCGCCGGTCGGCGGATCGAGGCGGAACGACGCCCGGCGGTAGGCCGGGCGGGAGCCCGGCCGCGCGTTGTCGTCGAAGCTGCCGGCCTGCAGGCGCTCCTGGGCCAGCAGGTCGAGGTCGATGTCGGCGAGCGTCGCCACCGGCCCGGCGGCGAAGCGCTGCCCTTCCGCCAGCCGCACGCCGTTCTCGTCGATGCTGGTCTGCCCGTCCCAGGACAGGTCGGTGGTGGATTCGCCGAGCCCCGCGGCGGCGTAGACGTAGGCGCACAGGCCCCGCATCGAGGCGGCGCGCGAGAGCAGGGCGCGCGACTCCGCGCGGCCGACGGTGATCGGGCTGCCCGAGAGGTTCGCCAGCACCGTGGCGCCGGCGAGCGCGGCGTGCATGCCCGGCGCGTCGGGCACCCACAGGTCCTCGCAGATCTCGACGCCGACGATCAAGCCCGGCACGTCCTCGGCCGCGAACAGCTGGTCGGCGCCGAACGGGACGGCGTGCCCGGCGAAGCGCACCGTCTCGGCCGCGATGCCGGCGCCGGAGGCGAAGTGGCGCTTCTCGTAGAACTCCCGGTAGTTCGGCAGGTGGATCTTCGGGACGATGCCGAGGAGGCGGCCGCCCTGGATCGCCAGCGCCGCGTTGTAGATCCGGTTGCGCCAGCGCACGGGCGCACCGACGAGGAGGAGGGGGCGCAGGGCCGCCGAGGCGGCGATCAGCCGTTCCGCCGCCGCCTCGACCGCATCGAGCAGCGTCGCCTGCAGAAGCAGGTCCTCGATGGCGTAGGCCGAGAGGGCGAGTTCCGGGAACACGGCCACCGCGACGCCTTGCCGGTGACAGTCTTGCGCCAGCGCCAGGATCGCGTCGGCGTTGCGCTCGGGGTTCGCCGGATGGCTGCGCCCGGTGCAGGCGGCCACGCGGGCGAAGCCCTGGGCGTAGAGGGACCGGAAGTCCCGTGGGAGTTGGGTGGGTGCCAAGGGCGTCACGACCCGCGCGAGGGAGGAGTTCCGCGCCACCTTACCGCCTGGCGGCCCGCCCCTCCAGCGGCCCGCGCCGGACCGGTTTCAAGGCTCTGTTAACGACGTTCGGCCTAACTCGGATCGACCGTTCCGGGCGGGACGGCCTTCCGTGTTTCGAGTTTTTGAGAACCCATGCGCGCATCGGGACGGCCTCCCTATTCTCATCGCGACCCCTCTCGCCCCAGCCGCGGCGGCGACCGCCCGAGCCTCACGCTCGGCGCGCTGGCTCATCGGCTGATGTCGCTGCGGGCCAGCCTGACGCGGCGCCTCGTCGGCGGGCCGCAGCGCCCGAGCTACGCCATCGCCGGCACCCGGCCGGCGCCGAGCTGGCTCACGCCGCCGAACGCGATGCTGGGTCGCGGCGCCGAGCCGGATGCCGGCGGCTGGACCGATTCGCGGGCCGGCCAGGATGCCGTGTTCGCCCATGCCTGGCCCGCCGAGATCTTCGACGACCGGGCGACCCTCGACATGCTCGACGGCGCCCGGCCCGAGAGCCGGATCGACGCCTCCGCCTCCTCGCCGGGCGTGCTCGTGCGCTCGCCGCGCCGGCCCGCCGCGATCACGCCGGAGGACATCGACCGGCCGCGCGGCGTCGCCCGCTCGGTTCCGGGGCCCTCCGACCGCTCCGCGACGGCTTCAGCCGTCGCTTCGCCCGTCCCTTCGGCCGTGCGCTACACCCGCACCCCCGACACCATCCTGCAGGAGCGCCGCCAGCGCGCGCTGGAAGCCGAGCGCAACGCCCTCGACCTGGCGCGGGCCGAGGCCCAGGCCGCGATGCTGGCCGCGGCCGCCGAGCGCGACGCCGCCGAGCGCGCGGCGCAGGCGCAGGCGGATGCCGAGGCGGCCCGCGCCGCCGCCGAGGCCGAGCAGGCCGCGGCCGAAGCCAGCGCGATCCCGCCCGGGCCGCCGCTGCCGCTCTGGCGCCAGCCCTTCGTCCCGCCGCCCGGCGTCCGCTTCTTCCGCACGCCCGATCGCCGCCCGGCGCGTCCGGCGGTCGAGCTGTCGGCGGGCACCGCGCCCGCCCCGGTCGTGCCGGCGGAAGCCCGCGATCTGTCGGAGCTGCCCGACTGGTCGGACGTCCAGCCGTGGTTCGAGGCCGGCGACTGGTCCTCGGCCGAGGCCTGGGAGGCGATCCAGCCCGAGGCCGCCCAGGGTCGTGACCGCGATGCGATGCCGGAGACGGACCCGAGCGCCGAGGCAGCGCAGGCGGCTCCCGTCGCCGCGCCGGCCGGGTCCGTCCCGTCCGAGCGCTACGTCTCGGTGCCGGTCGACATCTCCCACCTGCGCTCGCTTCCGCCGGCTCCGGTCTACGTCCTCGACCGTCTCGTGCGCTTCGACCGCCCGCTGCATCCCGCGCACGGTCAGGACAACGCCAGCCAGGGCGGCATCGGCCGCTCGGACGACGCCGGTATGGATGGGGCCGAGCCGATTGTGCCCGCCCGCCCGGCCCTGTCGCTGGTGTTCGGACCCGGAACCCCCCTCCCCTCTCCGCCGCCTGCCGAGACCGTCGAGATCCGCCGTGCACCGGTCCTGTCGGCCATGGCCGCCCGCGCCGCGATTCGGCCCGCGCGCGCGATGGAGCCGGCGGTCGCCTCGCCGCGACCGTTCCTGCCCGAGGTCTCTCTGCCCGAGGTCCGCGAGCCGGAGATCGAGCTTGGCTTCGAGAACGCCGAGCCGGACTTTGCCGAGCCGGACTTTGCCGAGCCGGATTTCGCCGAGCCGGATTTCAGCGAGCATGCTTTCGCGGTGCACGCCTTCGAGCCGTCCTTCGCGATGCCGGCCGCCGCGCCGCCGGTGATCGTCCCGATCCCGCCGCGTCCCGTGCTGCTGCGCGGCAAGGCCGCCCCGGCACCGGAGCCGGTCGCGGTCGCGCCGGCCCCCGAGCCCGAGGAGGTCCCCGCCCCCGTGGAGGCCTACGCCGAACCGGTCGTCCAGGCGCCCGCGATCCCCGCCCCGGCGATGCCGATCGTCGGCCGCCCACACCTGATCGCCGCCGGCCGGCACTTCGCCATCGCCTCGGTCGAGAACGCCGACTACGAGCTTCCCGCCCTCGATCTCCTCGCCATGCCGGTGCCCGGCGAGAGCCCCGAGGTCGATGCCGACGTGCTGGAGCAGAACGCCCTCAACCTGCAGCAGACGGTTCAGGATTTCGGCGTGCGCGGCGACATCCTCGCGGTGCGCCCCGGCCCGGTCGTGACCCTCTACGAGCTCGAGCCGGCGCCCGGCACCAAGTCCTCCCGCGTCATCGGCCTGTCGGACGACATCGCCCGCTCGATGTCGGCGGTCTCGGCCCGCGTCGCCGTCGTGCCCGGCCGCAACGTCATCGGCATCGAGCTGCCGAACGAGATCCGCGAGACGGTCTTTCTGCGCGAGCTGCTCTCGGCGCCGGACTTCTTCGCCAGCAAGCACAAGCTCGCGCTGTGCTTGGGGAAAAACATCGGCGGCGAGCCGATCATCGCCGATCTCGCCCGCATGCCGCACCTGCTGGTGGCCGGCACCACCGGCTCGGGCAAGTCGGTGGCGATCAACACCATGATCCTCTCGCTCCTCTACCGGATGAAGCCGGAGGAGTGCCGCCTGATCATGGTCGACCCGAAGATGCTGGAGCTGTCGGTCTACGACGGCATCCCGCACCTGCTCTCCCCCGTCGTCATCGACCCGAAGAAGGCGGTCATCGCCCTCAAATGGGCGGTGCGCGAGATGGAGGAGCGCTACAAGAAGATGTCCAAGATCGCGGTCCGGAACATCGACGGCTACAACGCCCGGATGGCCGAGGCCCGCGCCAAGGGCGAGACCATCACGCGGACGATCCAGACCGGCTTCAACCGCGAGACCGGCGAGGCGGTGTTCGAGGACGAGGCGATGGACCTCGCGGCCCTGCCCTACATCGTGATCGTGGTCGACGAGATGGCCGACCTGATGATGGTGGCCGGCAAGGACATCGAAGGCGCGATCCAGCGCCTGGCGCAGATGGCGCGCGCGGCGGGCATCCACCTGATCATGGCGACGCAGCGTCCG
>NZ_JAKSYF010000176.1:0-398 GCF_022829745.1 Methylobacterium sp. E-016 | reverse complement strand
CCGGCCTGATGGCCGTCGCGATCGCCCGCGAGAACGAGTACGAGGGGCTGGCCCGCGAGGTCGCCAAGGGGCGAGACGTGCTCTACCTCGGCCGAGGGACGAGCTACCTGATGGCGATGGAGGGCGCGCTGCAGCTGAAGGAGATCAGCTACATCCACGCCGAACGCTATGCGGCGGGCGAGCGAAAGCAGGGTCCGATCGCGCTGATCCACTAGAGAGTGCCGGTGCTCGTGCTCGCCCCCCACGCCGCGGTGTTCGAGAAGAGCGTGTCGAACATGCACGAGGTCGCCGCCCGCGGCGGGCGGATCATCCTCATCGGCGACGCCACCGGCGCGGCGGCCCACGGGCTCGACACCCTCGCCACCATCACGATGCCGGACATCGCCCCGGTCGTCGCC